>JBBQRC010000184.1:0-8462 GCA_038215215.1 Pirellulales bacterium | reverse complement strand
GCATTGGCATCGGCGGCTATCGCGCGGACATCACCACCAAAGCGGTCAGAAATCGCGCGTCGTACGGCGTGTATTTCTTCAATAGTGGAGTCAGTTTTCGGTTTCTGGATCATCTCCAATCAACTCCTCTGGCGTGCAAATGATGGGAATCGGAACACCAAGGTCCGTCAACACTTGATGGACACGCGGAAGTATCTTCGCGTTCGCAATATGCTTGCAATTCCATGTCAGCAGATATTGTATGCGGTGGTGGGCGACTGTGGCAATGTGAAGAGCATCGACGGCAGCTTTGGGTGGCAAGATCGCACGTGCCATGATCTCATTTGCGATACGGTCAATCTTGGGATCGCCCGGTAGCCGTGGGATACCAGCTAACACGCGCAGTCGGTCAGCTGCATGCGTAGGATCGCCCGCCGCAGCCTCATCGATGACGTATTGAGAAACGACGAGCTCATAGTTCAAACGTTCGGTGTCCCACCATTGGTGAGTAAGCAATTGATGCGCAGCGGTGACGACCTCTTTCGCAGGCTTCTGCCGCAAGTAGCTAATGACCGATGTTTCGATGTATACGGTATCCATATCACCATTGTAGCGAAATCGAAAACCGGTGTGGGATGAACCACTTCAGTCGGAGAGCGGCACCCGTCAACGCGGTCCGCAGGATACATCCAGTATGTCCCAGCCATTCAGTGCGACAGGAGTGAAGTCCGGCGCGAAGACAACACCGGCCCCACGTTCGCCACTGGCACGCTCTGCGAGTTCAGCGAACAAAGCGGAGAGCTAACGGAATCCGCTAGGTGAGCCGTAGATACGAAGATATGTTTGATTGACCAGTTCCGGTACGCCATCAAATCGGTTCGGTTGTTATCCGCCGGTCCGTGCCAGGAACACGAGGAGACTACCGTCGCCGTTCCAGTATGCAAAGCGTCCGTCAGTAAGTTGAGCGCAACGGTAAGTCTCGATATCGTCCATTGGTTCATGAATATCATACTCAGGGATCGGCGGACACCAAGAGTGTTGGATAAAGTGATCGCCGTCAATCCGCCAAGTGTTTGGCGATGGCCCAGCGAATGAGATCGGCATAACGTAAGTGCCGTCGTCCAGAAAGTCGAAGTCAAACGGGTCGCTGTGTTTGTAGTCAATCGAACTAACCCAGCGACCGACGAGGAACGCGGGGTCAACCGTGTCAAGTAAATCGCAACCGGCCTTGGAAGCCACGCCGCCACGAATCAGTCCGGCGTATTCCGCGTCGGAGTCTTTGTGGTCGATAGGACGAAAGTCACTCATTCGCAATTGAGGCAAGTGTTGATAAATTTGAGTCGGATACTTTGTAATTATCAGGCAACGGAAGCTTGATAATGGGCGAAATGGTTCATTATCGGTAGTTGGACTACTGATAATGCGAACCACGTGAAAGTAGCGATTCCATTTGGCTCATGCAAGCAAAATGTGTCGCAATAATCGCGAAACTTTCTTAAACCAGTCGATTAGGGCAGGTGCGTGAATGAAGCACAAGCCGTGAGGCTAGGGCAAAAATGCCGTCCATTGGGACTTGTTGACTTCTTGAATGTTGATCAGTAGCTCAAGACGACAGAGGGAAAGTATCGACATTGCGTTGCGCAGAAGACGTTGGCGGATGGGGTCGAGAGTGGTATCCAATGTGAGCGCGTGATGAATCGTCCAGGGATCAAAGTGGTGACTCTGTCTGACCGACTGGCACTGGTTAGATTTGTCGAAGGGATTGTCCAGAAAAAGGTATAGGAAGAGTGCGAGGACTAGGCTAAGCACTTGTCGGCGGGGGATTGCTGATGGCAGCCTTTGAAATGTTCGGCAAAGTAAGCGGTGAGCGACCTGTGAGTTGTCGACTATTCTCAATTCAAAACACTTCAATGCTCTTGATGGCCGATTTCCCTTGCGACTGCGCGGCGGAGAGGCAACGCCAGGTAGCCGCGATCAACTGCTCGGCTGCGAAACCAACGTTAGGTGAACTAACCGAACCGATACCTGCATAGTACCGCGTCGGAGTAGATACCCGCGTCAATCCGGACTGCGGTTCGACTTCAGTACGCTTGTTGGTCAAAAAGCTCTCCAGACCATCTCGAAACAATTTAGTCGCCATGGAGCGTTCGACATCCAGCGTGCAAAGAATCAATTCGCCTGCGACGGATACGAAGGCTTGTGTTTCATGCAAATCAGGTTGATTGGCGAGCCAATTCACCAGTTTTTGCTGCCACAGCGTCAAGCCGCATTCCAAACTGGTAGTGAGATGCGCTGGCTCGCGGCGGTCTTCGGAAGCGATTTTCAGGGCGACCAGGCAGGCAGTGCGGGCCTCGCTGCGAGCTGTAGACACATGACGACTAACGACACTCACGAACAACGGGTCGGCATTGGAGCTTATCTCGGCCAACACGATCTTGGTCTGGCTAGTGGTTGCGGACTCATCAGCATCGAACACTGTTAGCGCTGATTCTATTTTGGGACTTGGCGCGCCCGCCGGCCGCGCCACGTGGGCGTAACCATTCAGCTCCACGGACTCTGCGGTATCATCGACATACTCCTGGCCCGTAACGTCCGCGAAATCGGTTTGCATAGAGACCAAATCATCTACAATTTTTGATACCACCTCGTCATCTTCCTCATAGCCGATGATCGAAGTTAGTGGTTTGCCGGAATGCTTTGCATCCGGTGCATTATTGATCGCGGCCGAGGACGCGGCGCACCCTAGGTGCTGCTGTGTTGCCACTGCTGGACAGTCAAAATTCGCCGCGGCTGCCAACAGCTCACCCCAGTGGTCGTTGATTTTGCGCCAGGGCAGCGGTGTGTCGGCCCACTGCCGTGGCAAAATAAAGTCGGCTCGTAGCGTTTGAAGTTCGCCCGCGATCTGCCAGAGCTGGCTTGGGTCTGACCAAGGAAAATCGTGGCGCGATGACTGTATCGCCAAACTTCCAACGTTTTGTGGGAATAGCTCTTCGCTAAAGACACCGGTAAGCACATCAAAATGACGGGTAGCATGACGACACCAATGCGCAATGGTTTTGAGATCAATGTTCAAACTGCTCTGAAGGACCAAGTGAGGAGCGGCAGGCTTGTCGCCACACGCTTCAAGCATTTCGACGAAGTCGGATTCCAGTTCTTGCGCCATCCCAATAACGGCCAAAGCTTCCGCAAGTCGTAGTCGAGTTTGGTCGAGTGCTTCGTGAAGTTTCCCGGTACCCAAGCTGCGATACAGCGGCAAGATACTGGCAGCAAGTAGGCGGTGTTGCAGCGACAGTTGTAGATCTCGGCCGCGAGTGGCTACAAAGCCGAAGATCGCGCTGATCCAAGTTTCTGCACCATGGCTTTGTTGGCGCTCCCACGGATCTGCTTCATGCCAATTTGGATCGATGATCTGTTTGATCAGATGCGTCACTTCAGCGTTAACCCATGGTGTTACTCGATCCCATGAGGTCTTCAGATTACCGTTTGACCATAACCAAAACTCGTGAGGTATAGCCTGTGAGCGAACGAGGCGGAGCGCGAGGGCCTGTTCGGCCGTTAATGGTGCGTAAGAATCCGACATGCCTAAACCTAACCGTAGATGCAGAGATGCTGTTTGGGCGCGATCCCATACGCTAGCGCAATACGCCGATTGCTAGTTGTACAGACTCAAGCGGTACCGCCCCCGTTCCCGCTGTTGATTAACGTTAGCTTATGGTTGGTGTGATTGGTTGCGGCGTTTGGGGCAGATTGACGATTGCCGTGAACGTGTAACAATTTTCACGAATACTCCGTGTAATCCGTCGCGTCGCCAGCGCCAATAGTTAAGCGTTTGGTCGGCGATTTTTCGCGGTTAAGTTGATTGAAACGATTGGAAGGGGCGAAGTACACCATGTCAAAATTTGCAGTCATTCTCGCAGCGGCCGGCCAAAGTCAGCGATTCAATGACCCTTACTACAAGAAAGTGGTGGTGCCCTTGGCGGGCAGACCGTTATGGATGTACGCTGCCGAAGCGTTTGCTCACCGCCGGGACGTGGCGCAAGTGATCATGGTTATTTCAGCTGAGGATCGGGAGACCTTTAACGAAAAGTTTGCCGGGAATTTGGCGTTACTTGGTGCCCAAGTGGTACTAGGGGGAGCGCATCGGGCAGAGAGCGTCCTAAATGGACTACGCGAAGTTCGTGCTGATGTTCCCTGGGTCGCCATTCATGACGCCGCGCGTCCCTGTATCGCGGAAACGTGGATTGATGCGGTGTTTGAAAAGGCCCAAGCGACCGGGGCGGCCATTCTAGCCACTCCCTGTCACGCGACGCTGAAGAAAGTTAATGCGGAACATACCATTGAGTCAACCGTACCACGTGATCGACTTTGGCTAGCGCAAACACCACAGGTATTTAGTACTCAATTGTTGAGAGACGCTTATTCCAAACATGCCGCGCCTCATCTAGCGACCGACGAGGCATCGTTGGTCGAAGCGTTGGGACACAAGGTTCATGTCGTCGAAGGCAGTCCCCTCAATATCAAGGTGACGACTAAAGCAGATCTGAAGTTCGCTGAGCTCGCTCTAAAGGTACTACCAAAAAAGAATGCGTTGTGGTGATTCTACACTGCCCTGCCGAACGAGAGTCGACGCCGGCTTAGGTCGACTTTCGCAGTTTTTGGACTGCTGCGACTTGTCGCAGCTTTCATTTTCAAGCGTGTTGCAGCACCCGTGTGTAATTTTTGTGACAGCCCAGTGGCCACGACCTAGAGCGATAACAACCAAGCGTTTATGGACGTTGAGGGAAAACCAAAGCGGTGATGAATCACCGCACTCCAAAATGTGCGAAACTGGAACTTAGCTCTCCCCAGATTCGCCGAATTCACGCAGCCAGCGGGTCACTTCTTCGGGAGACAAATTGTGATCCCTTTCGCGAGGTGTTGGTGCGGAAGATTCACTGGTGGCCGGCGACTCAAGCTGTCGCAGAAACGTTTCGATATCCAGCGATATTGCGCGACGTGCGACCGCGCATTTGCGCACGCGATTGTCATCTGAAACGACGCTCAGCGATTTGGGCGTCGAGTGTTGGCGAATGAGGCTTTCCAACAGATCGTCGGCTTCGTCATAGTCGACCGCAAAGACTACTTGGATACCAGCCTGCTGCCGATTTGCCAAATCGGATCTCGGTTCGGCAACGATTCCTGTCTCCCACGATCCAGCGGCCAACGGTCGCGATGCAGCGTCGAACACGATTGTGGTGGTTGGGATATCTTCAGTGGGTAAATGCGTCACTAAAAATTTCACCAGCCGCTCGCGGGCTCGCTGAAGCCAGCCAGGAGCGCGACTGCGTCCGTCCATTCCGGAGGTAAACAATAAGTTGTATCCGTCGATGAGTAGTCGGATATTCATAATCGAGGCCGTCAGTGGGATCTGATGTTTCCTCCCCTATTATAGGTCGCCGCACACTTAGGAGGTCGTCCGATTTAGAAACCTGCAAAATTCAAAGGTTGGGAGGGCGACGCTCCTGCGGAGCAATAACGAATTGGCTCGGCAGGAGCCTCGCCCTCCCAACATTACAAGCAAATAGAATCTTTAAATCGGACGACCTCTTAGTTCCAGGGTCGCACCTTTTTGGACTGCTGCGACTTGTCGCAGCTTTCATTATCAACCGCGTGTTGCACCCGTGTGTGAATTGAATGACACCCCAGCGCTCGCGACCCAGCGCGAAAACAGCCAAGCAGTTCTGGACGTTGAGGGGGAGCCAAAGCGGTGATGAATCACAGCACTCCGAAAAGTGCGAAACTGGAACTTTGGCGACGCTCGAAAATAAGTTACCGATTTGAATTCCCCTCACCCTGCCCTCTCCCCCGCTATATCCTGCTGCGCAGGGGGGGCCGGGGAACGAGTGCGGTAATTTGTTTCGCTACGACGACAAAACGGCCTGGGGTCGGGACTTTCAAGGGGCTTCTTCCGGCATATACTTAGCATCGCGCGGTCAACAAGTATCGCGACTGAAATCACTTTAAGTAAACGCACACGATGACCACAGTACGTGAATTAGCTCAGTGGATGGAAATTATAGCTCCAAGGCGGCTGAGCGAAGATTGGGACAATACGGGGTTGTTACTTGGTGATTTCCAGCGTGACGTGCGTCGTCTCATGACTTGTTTGACGCTCACTCCGGAAAGCGTAGATGAAGCTGTCAGCGAACGGGCGGAAATGGTCATATCCCATCACCCACTCCCGTTTCGTCCTATGAAGAGTCTCACTACGGCAGACACTGGCGGACGATTACTCTGGGAACTAGCCTCGCGAGGTATTTCGGTCTATTCGCCGCACACGTCGTGGGATTCGGCTTCGAGTGGAATCAACGCTCAACTGGCTGAATTAGTGGGGCTGCACAACCCCATGCCACTGTTACCTGAAAAGGCTCCACACCATTCTTCCGAGGACGAAACGCCGGTGATTGGCGGTGGACGGTTCGGCGATCTAGCCAGTCCTCTCGAACTGGAGAGTTTTGCCAAGCTGGTCGCATCTCAAGTTCCAAATTGTCGGCTGCGTGGTGTCGATTGTCGTCGCGTGCTCCGTCGTGTTGGCATAGCTTGTGGCAGTGGCGGTAGTCTACTTTCGCTGGCAGTCATGCAAGGCTGCGACGTGTTCCTGACCGGCGAAGCGACTTTCCATCAGTGTTTGGAGGCCAAGGCCGCAGGTGTTTCGATGTTGCTGATTGGCCATTTTGCAAGTGAAAAATTTGCGATGAATCGCTTGGCAGAGCTCTGCAAACAACAGTTTCCAGCACTTGAAGTCTGGGGAAGTCGCGCCGAGCAAGATCCCGTCCGCCAGCTCATGTAAACATCAAAGTCAAAGCTCGCAAGCGATTAAAGTAACGACGCCTTCAATGCAAAATGGCCGTAACTGGAAAGTGATCTGACGGGGTGCGACCGTCTTTGGACGTACGGTCAATACCTGCCTCCTGGATAACAAACTTCTTGCTGGCCGCAATCCAATCGATCCGGCCACTAGTTGAACTTTGCGCCTTAAAACCAGAGAAAGTCCCTTCCTCGCCTCCGCGTTGCGGATTTGCTACTCGGAACGTATCGACAAGTTCCAAAAGCTTTGGCTGACTGCTGAAGAGATTGCGGTAAGGTAGGCTGCCTTCGGACGCGTTAAAATCTCCGGTGAGCACAATATCGCATTCCGCCCCAAGCTCGCTGAGCTGCTGGCGAATGAGTGTGGCTGAATTCTCGCGAGCTTTTTCACCCATGTGGTCGAAATGAGTGTTCGCAAACAGCAGTGGATTTCCCGCTGTAGCTTGGCGATCACGCAGCTTGACCCAACTGACCATGCGCGGCAAGGCAGCGTCCCAGCCTCGGCTCCCGATCACCTCCGGCGTTTCGCTCAACCAAAAGTGGCCGCCGGCCAGTTTCTCAAAACGATCGCGCAGGAAAAAGATCGCGGTCATTTCACCTTTTTCGCCACCGTCTTCGCGGCCGACGCCAAAGGCATCATAATTGGTCAGCTGGCTGGCCAAAAAGTCGCGTTGAAAGGCGAGAGTTTCTTGCGTCCCGAGTAGATCGGGTTGGAAGTGGCTGATTGTCTCGGCCAACCACTCTTTCCGCTTGTCCCAATGATTGGGGCCATCGGCCGCGGTCCCGTAGCGAATATTGAAGCTCATCACGCGCAGTTGTGCTGGCCCATTCGTCACGTAAACACCGCCGACCAACGCCAACCAAGTTGACCAAAGAAGGCACACTCTCAATACAGAACGCATGTCAGTTCCGCCATCATTAAAAGTTTTCGGAAACTAATCTCGCCGCTAGTTTACACGAACGCGACGGACGGATGCTTCGTATCACGCGATGAATTACTGTCTCACCATTCGCAACGCGTTGGCTTCCGGTTGGTAAAAAACCGCGGCTAACGCCGTGCGGCTAATAGAAATTCGCAACTCGTTGGCTTCCGGTTGCTAAAAAACCGCGGCTAAGACCGTGCGGCTAATAGAAAGTGGACACTTAATGTTCGCAGGATGGTTAGCTGAGTTGTGGCATACAAAACGATTTTACTTGAGCGCGTTCAACGAGTACTGTTTGACTTCCTGAGCGTGTGCGACGTACAGCAACAGACGTTCGCCGCTAGGAACGAGTCCAAGCCCAATAACGGGTTGGTCGAGCCGGAAATTGTCGGTAATGACGCCATCTCCGCGTAACACGTGTACGGTGGTATTCGACTGCGACACCACCCACAGCGGTTGGCCGGAAGCGGGATCGACGCAACCTGACGTAATCAACCAGGCGTCTTTGTTCGCCATGATGGGCAAACGGTAGTGCCACTCTTGCTGCAGGTTCTCGCCGAGCATAAATAGGCCGGGTTCATCTTGAGCGATCCAGCCTCTAGCGAGAATCGAAGTGGCCGACAGAGGCTGTTCACCGCGCTGATAGTGGACGGTTCTCCATGGACCGGTAGCCGGTTGAAACGCGACCTTGCGGGGTAGGTTGGAACTAGCGAC
>JBBQRC010000183.1:0-8500 GCA_038215215.1 Pirellulales bacterium | reverse complement strand
AGAAAGCACCTGTACGAGATTTTAACCGAGTCCCACGCGGTGGGTAGGACTACTGGCTAAGCGAGCAATTCTACGATCGTCGCAGCCGCACGCTGGGAAGCGTCCCGCGAGCCACCAAGTCGCTGTGCGATTTTGGTACTTAAGCTCCCCGTGTGTGGTAATTGCTGTAGGCGACCGATCAATTTAGCCACACTTAACTTGCGCATGGGCAACCAAGATCCACAACCCAACCGCATCACCCGCTCGGCGTTATCGAATTGATCAAAGGCCATCGGCAGTACGACCTGAGGAATTCCCGCCGCCAAACATTGACTCGTCGTCCCCACCCCCCCGTGATGAACGACTGCGGCGCAATGCGGCAACAATTTAGAGAGGGGCAGGTAGGTGGCGGAAACGATGTTAGAGGGTAAATCGTCAGGCACCTGATCGGGCTGGGTCGAAATAAGGATGGCCGGTGAATTCAGGGCCAGGCAGGCATCACGGGCGACGGTCAGGAATGACCTGCAGTGATGATGAGCCGTGCCGGGAATAAACACGACCGGAGGCTGTCCTGCAATATGACCACTGAAGTGTGCCAAGACATCGCGCAGTCGCGCATCCACGGCGGCATCCACAAAGTCTGCGCTGTCGGTCAACGGAAAGCCCATGGTTTGCATTTGCGATGGCAATTCCACTACGGGAATCGAGAACCAATCAGGAAACATGCCCAACGTCAAATCCGGTGACAACCACCAGTCTTTAATAATTCGCTGCACCGGAGTTAAGCCGATCCGGGTTCGCAGTCGGTTGATGTGCTTGCCCGCCAGTGAATCAATCCAGCGGTCCGCGCACCAGTAGCTCAGTCGCAACAGCGCCCGAGGAATTTGGCATTCCAAACCAAGGCTACTTACACGCGGCGGTCGCTTAAGCGATCGCAAGGCGGAAGGCTGGAGTACCACCGTCGCCAGTCGAGTTGTGGGGTAGCGATCGCGGTAGATCCGGCCGGCAAAATCCAAGGCGTGACCAATCAACAGCGTCTTGCCCGGCACCGCGTTCTGCTCCAACCAAGTGTAATGATTGTCCAAGGAATCGCGCACTGCCTCGTCAAAAATAACGCGCAGCCCACGTCGCGGGTGCCAAACATCGGGATTCCCCACCATCCGCGAAAAGGCCGCTGTGCTCGTCAGCGGATGGACTTGTAGTCCAGCCCGTTTGGCCAACGGCAGATAAGGTTCAGCGGCCGAAAACAGCACATGCCGCCCCTGTTCCTGCAAGCAACGCGCGATCCCAAGCAACGGATTGACGTCCCCCAAGCTACCCGGCGCGGTGACAATCGTATCATGCATGGCTGACCATCGCCTTACTGTTCGCCCAGTTCCCAGACGGTTCTGTAGCGCGCGTGGGCCTCAAAATGTTCGAGCAATTCTCGATAAAACGGATGAGTCGCCAGTGTAGCGCTGTCACCAATGACGCGCAAAGCCCGTTTGGCGCGGGTGAGCGCTACATTGGTACGACGGGTATCCGAAAGGAAACCAATCTCGCCTTGAGGATTGCTGCGGACCATGGTCAAAATGATCGCCTCTTTCTCGCGTCCCTGGAAGCCGTCCACCGTGTCGATCTCCAGCTCCGGTAGCTGCAGACGATTGCGTAACAAACGCACTTGGGCTGCATAGGGAGCAATGACCGCAATTTGGTCCGGTTGCAGGCCACTGTCAAGCAACTGATGTACTTGCGCGACCACCCAATTTGCCTCTCGCGGATTCAGCTTGCTTTCACCATCGGCTTCGTATTCCTCTTCCCAACCCGCGCCTGCGGTATCCCAGAACTCGATGATCGGCGCGGTGACCTCATCGTTTAAAACCCCCGGCAGATCAGTCAGTGTGTGTTCGCGCACGGAATAGTCCGCAATCAGATCGCCATCATAAAAGAATTGGCTTGGAAAATCCATAATCGCTTGATGCATCCGATACTGGACTGTGAGCCGCCGGAAAATGGGTTCGCCGAAGTGCCCGACCAAGCGCTCCATCAAGCTCCGTCCCAGGCCATCGCGCGCGGCCTCTTTCGACACGACCGTGGGGGGAAGTTGGCAGTGATCACCCGCGAGTATCAAGCGCTCCGCTCGCAGCACAGCCGGCCACATGGCGGGTTCCGTGCACTGACAGGCTTCGTCCATCACCACCAAATCAAACTTGCGATCGCCCAGCAATTCTTCATCTAACGTGGTGGTAGTGCAAATCACATCGGCGGAGTCGAGCACATACTTGATTGTGCTGCGTTCGAGCTGCCGCGTTTGTTGACGCAATCGCCCCGCTTCGGCCAACAAATCGCTGCGATGTCGATAGGCTTCGCGACTGCGCGACTCTTTGGCCGCATACCGCATCAAGTGCTCGATCTCGCGTTTCATCTCGCGAACGATATCGGTGTTGCGATCATTGTCGACCAATTCATCGAGCGTATGACCGCGCAGCGACTCAAACACTCTCGCAGGATGTCCCACCCGCACCACCGAGGGCATGCAGGCCACCAGTCGCTCGAGCAAATTATCAACCCCAGTGTTGCTCGGCGCGCAGGCTAGCACTTTCATCCCTTGGCGAACTGCCTGAATGATCACTTCGGCCAGGGTGGTTGTTTTTCCGGTGCCCGGAGGACCGTGTAAGATGGCAATATCGCGTGAGGCCAGGGCGAAACGCACGGCATCTTGTTGCGGCGGATTCAGCGTCGTCAAAAACTCAATCGGCTTGGGCGGATCGAATCGCGGTGCGCGCAAGCCAAGGAGCATATCGCGAAGCCGCGCGGCGGAGCCGCTCAGTTGCTCGGCGATTCCCATGGCCGATAATTGCCGCTGTCGCGTCGTTTCATCCGGTGACAGATCAAGCCGCAGGCGGCTGGCCTCCGGCCACGAATCCACAGCCACTTGAATGACCATATTGTTGCGACGACTGACGACACCCGATAAGCCTCGATCGCTGGCATCGTCTTCATCAGATAGAACAATGGGTGAACCCACCTTCAGGCGGTTCATCGGCAGCACGGCGCCGCTGGGTTTGGCCAGATCGAGCAGCAGCCGACCAGCCAGTCCAGTGCGGTGATCTACTAAGCGTAAGTTGACAAGCGTCTCTCCGGAACGCTCCGCATTTCCTTGCCGCTGCAGAGATCGCCGCGCGACCATCCGCTCGCGTTCCGCTTCTGCCTCAAGCGTTAACCAGCCTTCGAGTCGATGAAAGTAAGCGCGAGGCGAGTCCCACTGCATGCGAAATCCGTTCCTGAGGCTCGCCTATTGCGAATGGTGGTTACGTTCAATTTCTGCGATCTTGCTGACACGACGTTCGTGACGCCCCGCATCGAATTCGGTGGTCAACCAGATACGGACCAGGTCATCGATGGGGCGATTTCCGATCAAATCACCGGGCAAACACAGGACATTTACGTCATTGTGGCGACGACACATTTCCGCCATGACTTCATCAAAACAATTGGCCGCTCGAATTCCGGGAAATTTGTTGGCCGTGATCGCCATGCCAATACCAGTTCCACAGATCAGAATGCCGCGGTCGCTCTGAGAGTTGGCCAGTCGATCACAGACCATTTCGGCAAAGTCGGGATAGTCAACACTCTGATCCCCATGTGCGCCCACATCGCAAACTTCGTGCCCTGCAGATTGCAGATTGGCCACCAGTTTGGCTTTAATATGAACTCCGCGGTGATCACTTCCGATGGCAATTCGCATATCGAGCAGTCAGGGCTTTTCAATAAATGTGAGGTTTGAGATTCTACGACTGGCGAACGATTTCGCAGCTTTGGGCGGCAGTGCAACGCATAGCTTAACTTAACTTCCATTCTGGGAACCAAGATTCTTCGATTTGGTCGACCCAACTCTGCAGATAGTGATCGATTTGATCGGCACAAGTTGCATAAACGGTCTCTGGTCCGCCAAAGGGATCCAATACATCCCCGTGGTTGTTGCTAAGCAGATGCGTTTTGCTCCCCAATTCTGGCCACTTCTGCACAATCGCCTGACGATGAGACTGGGTCATCGTCAGCACCAAATCGGCTTGCATTAGCAGTCGATCAGATAGAGCGCGACTTTGATGATGTACCAGGCTGAGGCCGCGTTGCTTCATTACGGAAATGGCTTCCGCCGAGGCTGCACCGCCAGGAAACGCGCTCAGGCCGGCGGACACTGCTACCACCGGAGCGGGCAGTCCCTCGCCAAACAGGTGCGAAAAACGCTTCATCAACATACTGCGTAGCAGCGCTTCGGCCATCGGACTACGGCAGGTGTTTCCCGTGCAAACCAGCAGAACCATCAGTTGCCCCAAACGCGTCATGGCGCTCATGTCGAGTACTCCAGGGGCGATGACCGAACATTGATTCCCATCGATCCGCACCGCGGTCGCAAAGCCGCCGAAGTGTGTCGGCCCGTCGTCCATGATCAAAGCCAATTCCTTACTTCCTAAAGACGACTCCACCTGCTCGCGAGTGCACGCTGCGTTGCCGGCGGCATCTACCAGCGGCGCTGCCACCAGCGGACCTGGCAGCAACCGCATGGCTTGACAAATCGCCTGGTGCGAGGCGACACGTTGCGACAGAAACTGATCGGAACTAATCAATTCCCGCTGCAGGGTCGGGTCCAGTTGCGCGGCCAAGCTGATGCGGGGGCAAACAGGTAATTCCAATACGAGCGGCCCCGGCCAGCCGCGGTTGGCAAACCGTCTGGCCACGAGCGACATGTGTGGCGAATAATCGTAAGCTTCCGAACTGGATCGCAAAAAAATCGATGCTCTGCGCTCGGGTGCTCGGCCGGGCAACGCCAATAACTGCTCGACCGCCTCCGGCCTCAAACCACTCGCCAAAACATGGTAGGCTGTTTCGGCAGGTGCGGCGACGATTTTCCCCTCGACCAGCGATTGCACCATGATATGGACAATGTCCCGCGGATCTTCACTGTTTTTCCATTCCAGGATTCTAGGCATTCGTCCTATCCGAATCATTGATGTGGCGGTGCTTGGCGGCGCGTCAGCCTCGTATGGCGCTGCCAGAACCGAACACAACGGCCCAGAACCGAACACAACGGCCTAGAACCGAACACAACGGCATAGCGGCGGATTATTGAACCCAAACTCCTAGCTGAAACGCGGCACTTACGCCTAATATAATGGTTAGAGCTCGGTCTTCACATTCCACTCACCTAGGGATCACGCTAAGTCGTTGTGAATTGCACCGCGAAATGCCAAACGGGCGCTGTCGGACGAAAGTCGCATGAACAATTGGCTACCCACCACCCGTCAAACTCCACTTCAGCGATCAACCTGCGCGCGTCGCGAATTCCTGAAAAACGCTGGCAGGGGGATTCTGAGTTCCGTTACTCTGAGTTTGCTCAATTTCTCTGGCTGCGTTGCCAACAGCCACGGCGAGCGGCAGCCTGAACTGATCTGGGGACGACGTGGTTTGTCTGACGGTCGCTTGATGAAACCGCGGGCTATCACGATCGACTCGGCTGATCAGTTGTACATCGTTGATATGACTGGACGCATTCAGGTCTTTGACGCGGACGGCAATTTTCTCCGCGGTTGGCGAACCCCGGAGATCAAGAATGGTAAACCACTGGGAATGACAATTGGTAACGACGGCGGCCTGGTAGTCGCAGATACACACTACTTTCGCGTCCTCTTCTATTCGCTGACCGGGGAATTGGATGAATCGCGAACGATTGGTGGGGAAAGTGGTGACGAACCGGGCCAATTCAATTTTGTGACCGACGTCGTTCAGCGGGCCAACGGCAACTTCTGTGTCGGCCAATATGGTCAAATCGATTTGATCCAAGAATTTGACCCAGCGGGCAAATTTTTGCGTCGATGGGGCAGTCAAGGGAGAGAAGCTGGGGAGTTTTCTCGGCCTCAAACTCTGGTGCTCGACCAGTCCGGCATCCTCTGGGTAGCTGATGCCTGCAATCATCGCATACAAGCTTTTCAGCTCGACGCGCCCCAACCAGAACTTGTCAAAATCTGGGGAAGTCCCGGTTCGCAGCCAGGTCAGCTAAAATGTCCTTATGGCATGGCCTTTGACCAAGACGGGTCATTGCTGATCGCTGAATACGAAAACCATCGCATCCAGCGTTTTACGCGAGACGGTGAATCTCTCGAAATGTGGGGCCACCCAGGCTCTGAACCAGGCCAACTCATCAATCCGTGGGCCTTAATCGTCGATTCGAAACGCCGTTTGCATGTCCTCGATTCGCTCAACCATCGCGTCCAGCGTTTCCAGCTACCATCGTAGAAAGGCTCCGACCGAGTTAAAATTGGTCGGGCTTTTCGGTCCCTACCGTGGCGGGGTCGAGTATCTCGCCGCCTCGAATTGGTGGTTCTTAGCGTTTCAGACAATATTTTACTTAGCACTTAACTATGTCCTGGCGTATCGGGGCGGTTTCGTATTTGAATACGAAGCCACTCATTTACCAGCTTGAAAAACACCTGCCAGACTGCCAAGTCATGCTGGATCTACCCAGTCGCCTGGCCGATCGTTTGCACGCTGGGGATTTAGACGTGGCGCTCATTCCCAGTGTCGAATTCTTGCGTGGTGAGGGTCTGTCGATCGTTTCCAATGCGTGTATCGCCTGCCGTGGACGGGTGCGCAGTGTCCGCGTGCTGTTCCGCAAGCCTCCGCGGGAAATTCGGTCTCTGGCACTTGATGAAGGGTCGCGGACCAGTGCCGCACTTGCTCAAGTTCTGCTGTCTGAGCGTTTTGGCGTGCTGCCCGAACTCCAGCAGCTCGATATCAACAGTGAAATTGACGACTGTGACACCGATGCAATCCTTGTGATCGGTGACCGTGCCATGAGTCTCGATAGCAGCCGCTATTGCGAAACTTGGGACTTGGGACAGGAATGGTGGGACGAAACCAACTTGCCCTTCGTATTTGCCATGTGGGTCGCCCGCGGCTCGGTCCCTCCCATAGTCAGCCACGCCTTGCAATCCGCCCGCAACGCTGGTCTTCAGAATCTGGACGAGATCGTAGCTCGTGAGGCTCCCAGGTATCAGTTGACTGCTGCCAGTTGCGAAGAGTATTTTCGCCGCCAGTTACATTTTTTCCTCGGAGCCCGAGAGCTAAGCGGTTTGCGCCTCTTCCGCGATCAGGCTGCCTCCATCGGACTGGTGCCGGCGAGCAGCCGGATTGAGCTGATCGCCGGCTGATTTAACTGGCGATGACTTGTGTTTTTTTAGTTTCAATTCACCCGTCTTCCATCTTCTACTTCCGCTGTTGATGCTCATGATTCAAACCGTTCTCGATAAAGCTCGTGCTGGACAGCGACTCTCCGTCGATGAGGGCCTGCAACTGATGCAGTGCCGCGATCTAACCGCTTTGGGCGCCGCGGCCAATGATGTCACGGAACGACTGCATCCCGCACCGATCCGCACGTACAACATCGACCGCAATATTAACTACACGAACATTTGCACCGCGGTGTGTGATTTTTGCGCCTTCTACCGGTCACCAAAGAGCGACGAGGGCTACGTGCTGCCACGCGAAGTGCTACTGGCGAAAATTGAGGAGACCGTGGCACTTGGTGGAAACCAGATTCTGCTGCAAGGGGGTTTGCATCCTCACTTTAAACTCGAATGGTACGAAGAGATGTTGGGGGACATCAAATCGCATTTCCCTGAAGTGAACATCCATGGCTTTAGTCCACCAGAAATACATCACTTCACGAAGGTCAACAAACTGTCGCTCCGCGCGGTCCTCGAACGTCTTAAAGCGGCCGGTCTTGGGAGTCTGCCAGGTGGTGGTGCAGAAATATTGGTTGACCGCGTTCGCACGGAGATCACTCGCGGCAAGGTTCTCACCGACGATTGGTTAAACGTCATGCGCGTCTGGCATGAACTTGGCGGCGTCAGCTCAGCCACAATGATGTTTGGGCACGTCGAGACCTTGGCCGAAAGAGTCGAACATCTCGACCGACTGCGACAATTGCAAGATGAAACGGGCGGTTTCACTGCTTTCATCTGCTGGACGTTTCAGCCCGATCACACGCAAATGTCCCACATCGCTCCGGCGGGTGCCTTTGAGTACTTGCACACGCTGGCTGTGTCGCGACTATTCCTGGACAACATTCCGAACATTCAAAGTAGTTGGGTTACGCAGGGATTAAAAATCGGTCAACTCTCAATGCTGTACGGCGCCAACGATATGGGAAGTTTGATGATCGAAGAGAACGTTGTCGCGGAAGCCGGGACAGTCCACTTCCTGACGCTGGATCAAATTCGCGACGCGATCGAAGAGCTCGGGTTTGAACCACGACAGCGCGATGTCTTTTATCAACTCGTCGCTCCCGAAGCCGAACGGTTTGCCATTGAAGCCAATCGCCAAACAGCGTTACCCAATTCGCTACCGGTTGTCGCCGTATGACCGTAGCTGCTTGCTAATCGCGGTTTATTCCACCAGTCATTTCGCTCATAAAAGGATTTACGCATGGCTCCAGCTTCGAATCGTCGTTCGAGTGAAGTCTCGATTGGCCAGTATCTGC
>JBBQRC010000182.1:0-8526 GCA_038215215.1 Pirellulales bacterium | reverse complement strand
GAATGGATCAGCAAACAAATCGAAGGAGACCAAGTCACGCAGAGCCCTGTCGAGGAACGCCCGCGCGAGCGTCTGCTGAGTTTGGGAGCGGAAGACCTGAGGACCAGTGAACTCTTAGCCATTCTCATTCGCTCGGGTCGTAAAGGAGAATCGGCAGTGCAAGCTGGCCAGCGCGTCGCCAATAAATTTAGCGAACGACTTGACCAACTGCGAACGCTGTCACCCCAGGAGTTAAAAAAGGTCAGTTCGGCCGTCTCTGAAGTAGCCTTCTGTCAAATCATGGCTGGCATCGAGTTGGGAAGACGCGTGGCGGAATCGATGCAACAGCATGGAGTGCGGGTCGACAAAATCAGCAGCACCAGTGCTGCGGTCAGCTATTGTTCGCGACACTTTTCGCGATTAGTCGAAGATGGTTGTCAAGAAGAATTTCATATTGTCACCCTTGACACCAAGCTGCAACCGTTAGCGCGACACCAAATCACCGTCGGTACACTGGATGCCAGTCTGGTCCACCCACGGGAAGTCTTTCGCCCCGCGATTCGTGACGCGGCTTCGTCGATCCTGTTGGTCCACAATCACCCTTCAGGCGACCCGACACCCAGCTCCGAAGACCGGGCAGTGACGGCGCGGCTGAAGAAAGCTGGCGAGATAATCGGCATCCAGGTTATCGATCACATCGTCGTGGCCGCCAAGGGATGCGTCAGTCTGGCCGAGGCCTAGATTACCCACGCCGATGTGGTGCTCACAATTTGTAACCCAACAACCTCAGCGCGTTGAAAACGACGACCAGCGTGCTGCCTTCGTGGAGGGCGACGGCGGGGCCAATGTTGAGTCCGAGAATCGTTGCGGGCACTAGGAACGCAACCATCCCGAGACTCATCCACAGGTTCTGGCGGATGATGCGGCGCGTGGCTCGACTGAGTCCAATGGCCAAGGGCAGATGGTCGAGGTTATCTGCCATGAGCGCCACATCAGCGGTTTCTAAGGCGACATCACTGCCGGCGGCGCCCATGGCGATGCCAACGGTTGCCGATGCCATGGCTGGGGCATCGTTGACCCCGTCGCCGACCATAGCCACGCCTCCGTCAATTTGTAACCTCTTGATCTCAGCCACTTTGTCTTCGGGCATCAAATCGCCGCGAGCTTCGTCGAGACCAACCGCTTTGGCAACTGCGTCCGTGACGCGCTGGTTGTCGCCTGAAATCATGATCAGCCGTTTGATGCCCAGCTCTCGCAGGCGAGCAATAGTTCGTTTGGATGCTTCACGGGGCGTATCCATCAGCCCGATGACACCCAGGTAGCGGTCGGCGCGGCGGACGATCATGGTGGTGCGGCCGTTCTGTTCGAGCGAATCGACAATTGCCCGAATCTCCTCGGGCAATGCGCGGCCACTCACTTCGGCAAACAAGTTATCTTTTCCTATGTGAACAATGTCGCCCTCAACGGTCGCCTGGATTCCGCGCCCCGTAATGCTTCGTAAATCAGTCGCTTTCGGAATGACTCCCCGACTACCGCGCTCCCCTTCCCCCAACATTTTCTTCCCGTCGCGCACAACGGCTTTGGCTAGCGGGTGCTGACTCAGATTTTCGACTGCTACTGTGATGCGGAGCAATTCGGATTCAGCGACGGATTCGAGGGCGCAAACGTCTGTAACTTTGGGATTGCCTTCAGTAAGTGTTCCCGTTTTATCAAAGGCGATCGAGTCAAGACCGCCAAGACTTTCGAGCGGTCCTCCACCCTTAACCAAGATTCCTCCGCGGGCGGCGCGTGCTATGCCACTGAGCACAGCGCTTGGTGTGGCAATCGCGAGTGCACAGGGACTGGCAGCAACCAGCACTGCCATGGCCCGGTAGAAGGACGTGCCGAAACTTTCGTCGATCAACAGCGGAGCAAACAATAGCAGTAGGATGCCGATGATAACTGCGGGGACAAAATAGCGCTCGAATCGCTTGGTGAACTGCTGGGTCGGTGAAACACGCGTTTCCGCTTCGCTGACCATCCTGACGACCCGCGATAAGGTGGATTGCGCGGCGAGCTTGCTAACTTTGATTTCTAGGGACCCAGATTGATTGGTTGTGCCCGCGAAAACTCGATGTTCTGGTGGCAGGCTGTCAGGGTCCTTGGAAGCAATCGTCTCGTTCGCAACCGGTTGTTTGTCAACGGGCACACTCTCGCCCGTGATGGGCGCCTGATCGACACTCGACTCCCCCGCAATGACAAATCCATCTGCAGCAATTCGTTCGTCAGGTTTAACGATCACGATGTCACCGATGACAAGCTGATCCACGGAGACTTCAGATTCACTTCCGTCGCGCCGCACACGTGCGACGCGTGGTGCCAGTTCGGAGAGACCTTCGATGGCCCGCTTGGCTCTGCCCATCGCGTAGCCCTCGAGTGCATGGCCAAGACTGAAAAGAAACAGCAGCAACGAGCCTTCGGCCCATGCTCCAAGCGAAGCGGCGCCGGCGGCGGCAACGATCATCAAGAAATCAATCTCGAACTTCCCGGAACGAAGCTTTTCTACCGCTTCAGTGACGGTGTAATAACCGCCCCAGGCATACGCGGCGATAAAGCATCCCACTGAGACCCAAGTTGATAATTCAGTAAACGTGCTAAACAGCCAACCAACCAGTAAAAACACTCCGCACAGGATGGCGAAGATCGATTCCGACTTTGGACCAAAGATCCCGCCGTGTGCGTGATCGTGACCGGCATGCGCATGGCCCTCATGATTAACTCCTTGCTCTGCGATCTCATGGTCGTGTCCGAGTGGCGGGTGAGACCAATCCGCCAGCACCTGCGCGAGGACAGCTTCTTGCGTCACATCGCGATCGAACTCTACGCGTACTGTACCATCGGATGAGACAGCTGCCTCCAGCACCCCTTGTTCGCGTGCTAAACGGGATTGAATGGCCGAGGCCCTGCCCGCGTGCATCGATTGGCTCCGCTGAACGAAATGCCCGTAGCGGCGCGCCAGGTCTGCTCCAGCTCGTTGTGCCAGTTCTCGCACCTCAGACAATGAGACTTTGCTTGGGTCATAATGAATGCACAACCGATCGGACTTTGGCTGCGGCTCATCGGAAATATGTGCGTCATCGATCCCGGCCTTACTTCGCAGCAATTCAGTCAAACGCCCCACACACGCATCCTGAGCGTCGGGGAGGTTGGGTATTAGTAGCTTAAGCTCAAGCTTGACCTTTTTAGCGTTATTCATGTCATTAAGTTCACCGATGGCGTGTGTCCCCAAGCCCGAGTGGGAAGCGACGGGGCATTATTCGGCGTTCCATCGGGTCTGCCGACGGGACCAAAGCCCGCCGTTTCCATTCCGAGTGGCTGAAAGAGTCGCTCTGTCACCACTTCCTCCCACGGCTTTCCATCTAGCTGTTCGGCCACGTGTCCGAGCAAAATGTAGCCAACGTTGGAGTAGACAAATTTTGGATCACGGGGACGGTTCTTTTTGCAGAGTGCTTCGAGCAACGCGTGCCGAGCCGCGATAACGGAATCCGGATGCGGCTGGTCGAACAGTTGGTAAGGCAAGAAATTCGCCACGGCTCCGCTGCGATGCTGTAGAAGTTGGCTGATCGTTACTGCTCCCCAGTCGGATTCTGTCACCAGGGTTGAATCGCGGAAGACGTCAGCGAGTGTTGAGTCGAGTCGCAATTTCCCCTCGGTGCACAATTGACCGATAATCGCCGCGGTCATAGCTTTGGTGCAAGAACCCAGGTGAATAATATCGTCTGCTTCGGCCAAGTCAGGCGCGTCCCATTTGCGTTTGCCCGCAACCTCCAGAACGGGTGGACGCTCATCGACGAAAAACTTCCCCGCCCACATCGCTGGCAGACTGTACTGTTCGCAGGTAGCTATCAACCGATCTTTTAGTAGCTGATTGGTAACTTCAATTTTCGTCGCACTTTGATCCGTAGGCTGCTGGGCGTAGTTCGTCGAGCATATGGCCATCGCAACAATTGCGAATGTGATCACTGCCGCGGTGATCTTACCTGAACTCATGTAAATCATAACGGTCTCGATTCGAGTGGCTTACATTGAAGTCCGTCTGCAAACCGTACTTGCACCGTCCCATTCAATGCTCTTTTCGGCTGGCCGATTTTGTCCATCATAAACCATCCAGTTGTCGAAAGTAGAAGCACATCGTTTTCCCAGATTCTCCATTGCGAATTCTGAGCGATGTCGCATCAGCGTTAGGTGGCACTGGCAAGGTAAGGAGCTCGTATGCCCTTCGCGCGGTGCATAAGTTCGTGTCCCATTTGGATGAAGTCGCGGGGACACAGCAAAATTTCAAGGTTATAATGCGGCACGACGGCAATATATCGGAATTATCAGTAGCGATCCCGATGCGTCCAAAAAAATCGGAGATATGGGGAAATGCCTGATAGTTCGGATCTGACGGAATCGATGTCTTCGCGCACGTTGCGTTCCGAACATGCACACGCCAAGCCAGAAGGTCCAATACCGACCAAAATCGGCCGTTATGAGATTCAATCAGTATTGGGCAGCGGCGGATTCGGAACGGTCTTCCGAGCATTTGACCCCCAGCTGAATCGGTGCGTCGCTATCAAGGTACCCAATTCACATCGCCAAGGGCAAAGTGACTTTACGGAGGCATTTTTAGCCGAGGCGCGCAAGCTGGCGAGGTTAGACCATCCGCACATTGTGCCCGTTTACGATTTCGGCGGTGCGACCGAGCATCCTTGTTTCATTGTTTCAAAATACATCGACGGGCAAAACTTAGCCCAACATCTACCCGCCTTGGACTGGAGTTGGGAACAGCGCGCGAATTTGGTAGCCACGCTGGCTGAGGCCTTGCATTTTTCGCACATGGCCGGATTGGTGCATCGCGACGTCAAGCCCGCCAATGTGCTGCTTGATCAATCCAAAAACGCTTTCTTAGCCGATTTCGGCCTAGCCCTGAGCGACGAGGACTACGATCTATCGCTCAGCGATAATCTGGTCGGTACCTTGAATTACATGAGCCCTGAACAAGTGTGCGGTGAAAGTCACTTGGTCGACGGCCGCGCCGACGTGTTCAGCCTCGGTATCTTGATGTACGAACTGCTGACCGGTGTACGACCCTTTTCTGCTCCCACGCGCGAGCAGATCTCGCGAAACATCGTGGACCGTGACGCCAAGCCGCTACGTTTGCAAGCCAGCAGCGTACCACGTGAGTTAGAGAGGATTTGTCTGCGCGCGCTCGAGAAACGCAAGTCGCAACGTTATGCAACGGCTTTGGATTTCTGCGAGGAATTGCGGGCCTATTTAGCGACCACCAATTCAAACCAGTCGGCAGGGCCGCCGCGCGACAAACTAGTTTCTCAAACCAGTGAAACGCCACGGTCATCCGACTCGCGGGTTCCGGCGCAATCCGCGGCCTGCGAGGCAGTGGGAGTCGCTGCACCTGTCATCGTTCCTAAAGGACTGCGCGCTTTTGATGCCGAGGATGCCGATTTCTTCTTGCACATGCTGCCCGGACCAAAAGATCGGCACGGCGTACCTGAGTGCCTGCGCTTCTGGAAACATCGAATCGAGGCCGCAAATCCTGATGAGTCGTTTCGAGTTGGAGTCTTGTATGGTCCCAGCGGCTGCGGAAAGTCTTCGCTCATTCGCGCTGGCCTATTGCCGCGGCTGAGTCCTCACATATTGCCGATCATGGTTTCGGCCACTCCCCAAGATACTGAACAGCGATTGGAACGCAGTTTAGCGTTGGTCTGTCCAGAGATCGTTATGGGAGCGGCCAATCGCGGACTGGCGGAAGTACTCCAGGCGATTCGATTGCAAGGACCTCCGGCTGCTCAGCGGACTATCCTGCTGGTGATTGACCAATTCGAACAATGGCTGAGCGAGCATGGTCAATGCGACGACAGCAGTCTGGTAAGAGCGCTCAGGCAGTGTGATGGAATCAAGCTGAAGTGCCTGTTTCTGGTGCGCAATGATTTCTGGATGTCGATCAGCCGCGTGATGGAGCAACTCGAGTCTCCGATTGAGCAAGGCCAAAACAGCGCAGCGGTGGAACTGTTCGACTTGCGGCATGCACAGCGTGTCTTGTTTGCCTTCGGCCGCGCCTACGATGCCCTGCCGCAGAAGTTTGAGGACTTGACGAATGGGCAACGAGAATTCATCGAAAAATCTGTAACGCAACTGGCGGAGGACGGCCGGATCATTTGTGTGCGTTTGGCAGTCTTCGCGCAGATGATGCGCGACAAAGTATGGGAGCCTAAAACGCTGGCCGAATTTGGTGGTGTGAGCGGCTTGGGGTCGCGATTTCTTGAGGAAACATTTTGTAGCTCCACGGCACCTCCAGAGCACAAGCAATTCCAGCATGCGGCGCGTGAAATACTCCGCGGCCTGCTGCCAACGCCCGGTAGCGATATTCGTGGAGCCATGATGTCCGAGCAACAATTGGCGGAAATCGTCGGCCCAGACATCTCCAATCATCAGTTCAAGCAGCTCTTGCGATTGCTCAATGACGAATTGCGACTCCTCACGCCTACCGATGCGTTAGGGACGCAGGTTGGTGTCGACAGCGAAAATAATTCAACGCAGCGAGCACCTGTCCGCTACTATCAATTGACTCATGATTTTCTTGTGCCTTCCCTGCGGGCCTGGCTGAATGCCAAGCAAGGCGAATCGATTGCTGGGCGAGCCCAGTTATGTCTGGAAGAACGCGCTGCCTTGTGGGACATTAGCCGCGAGTCTCGGCAATTGCCGAATTGGCTCGAAACATTGCGAATTAATCTCTGGACTTTGCGCAGTACTTGGTCGGCATCGCAAACGAAAATGATGACGCTGGCCAGCCGACGCTGGCTCGGCCAAACGCTGGCGGCTGGCTTGCTGCTCGCGTTCGCCTTGATTGCCGGACTGGCCACTCATGAGTTACGCAGAGAAGGGGTGGCCAACGCGACTAAGGAAAAGCTCTTTCTGGCTGAAATCGACGATGTCTACCCGTTTCTCGCCGAACTCGATGGCTATCAGCCCAGGTGTGATAAAGACTTGCAGATGATTGCCAGTGGGATTTCGCACGCGGCTGCTAGCGATGAGGCGGACCAACGATTCCGTGCGCTATTGGCTCTCAGTCGCTCGGCTGGTAATTGGGCAAGTCAATTAGTCGACGCGTCGGAAAATGCCAGTGCAACCGAGATTGAGTTGATTCGCAAACGCATCGGCAACTTTGCGGCGGCCATGGAAATGCACATTTTGGAACACATGAGCCACCAGAAATCGCCTTCAGCACGACTGCGTTCCGCCGCCATCCTCGCCGCTTGCGGACCAGAGGCATTGCACAAGCTTGGTGCAGAGTCCAAGGAGCTCTGCGAGAGTTTGCTCAACGAGGATGCACAAGACATCGACCTTTTCGCTGACCATTTATCCGGAATCATTGTTCAAATGAAGGCATTCTTTGAAGACGCCTTTAGGGACCCGAACCGCAATGACAATGCGCGGGCCGCCGCCGCCAGAGTGTTGGCGAAAACCGCTGACGATGAACAGCTGACCGACCTACTCCTGTCCGCCACTCCAGCCCAGCATTTCGTACTGATGTCGGCAGCGATCAAGAAACAAGAAACTGTCATGCCGCTCATCCAACGGCAATTGACGGTTGCGCTCGCCAAACCTGGAGCAACCACGGAAGCAAGAATTCAGCGCGGTCAACGGATTGCCAATGCTGTGATCATCCTCCTGAAAATGCAGCCTCAGGATGAGCTTATTCGTAAATGCTTGGCCGAGCAGGTTGACCCAACCGCGCGGACTGTGATCATTCTGCAATGTTACCAGTGTGGTGTGCCCATTGAGAGAATTCTGGAGGCCAAACAAGCGATCGCCAGCGACAGCTTCGCCGATAATACGATTGCCCGCCAAGCCTTGATTCTGGCGTGTGAACCGTATCAGGCGGATCTTCGCTCTCGAGTGATCATAACGGACATACGCGACGACTTGCGGCAGCTAGCCATGACCTGCCCACATCAATCTGAACGCAGCGCGGCGGAATGGGTCTTAAAACAATGGAAGTTACCGATCGTAGTGGCAGACATGCCACCCGATGTCCAGCAAATACCTGACGCCGATTCGCAACGCGATTGGTGGATTTCGCAATCTTCTGGCCACTGTATGGTAATATTCAAACAGCCAATTTACGCAGCTGGATCGACAGCGGGAACACCGATTGGCTGGCGACGGTTCGCGCTTAGCTCGACCGAAGTCAGTGTGGCGGATTTGAGGCGCTATGACGCGGACTTTAGGATTAATAAGGACGTCATTCCCAACAACGATTATACTTGCCCAGCAAACAATATTACTCCCGATGTGGCCATGCACTATTGCCTTGCGTTGAACGATGCTGAAAAGATTGATGCGGACCAAAGGTGCTACTCTTTACAGGATAAATTGGTTGATATTGAGACAGTTCAATTTGGGGATGGCAGATTAAATCGAAATTCGTACCGCCTACCTACCGACGCGGAATGGAAGTTCGCTTGTCATGCCGGTAGCGAAACGCCCTGGTCACACGGCGACGAC
>JBBQRC010000181.1:0-8555 GCA_038215215.1 Pirellulales bacterium | reverse complement strand
TTCACCGGATTGCTTGCGCAATTCCGCTAAAATAGGGTTCAAGACGTAGAGTGCTATCCTGCCTCCTAAACGGATTTTGTAATCGGATCGGATGGATTGATGTCTCGCGAGCCAAATCCCGTGGCTGCAAAAACTGCCAAGCCGCTGCCACGCCCGGTTTGGATTCTGAGCTTGGTGTCGTTCTTTGCCGACGTCTCGAGCGAGATGGTCTACCCGCTGTTGCCCTTGTTTCTCATCAGCGTGCTGGGATCGTCCAAGATGCAACTTGGGGCGATGGAAGGGGGAGCGGTACTGATCGTGGCATTGATGTCGGCGGTCGCTGGAATTCACAGCGATCGACCGGGGAAACTTGGCGGACGTGTCAAGTGGATTCGCTGGGGATACGGCCTGCCAGTACTGGGTAAGACGATCATCGCGATCGCTTCCGTCTGGCCGCTAGTGCTGGCGGGAAGGTTGCTCGATCGCTTCGGCAAAGGGCTGCGCGGCGCTCCGCGCGATGCGCTGATTGCGGACGCCGTTTCAGCCGATCAACGCGGCCGCGCCTTTGGGCTGCACCGCGCCTTTGATACCGCGGGTGCAATCGTCGGCGTATTGCTCTCGGCGTTTCTGCTGTGGTGGCTGACTGGAACTCCGCAATCGTCAGTGGCTGGGGATGTACAACAGACTGCAACCGAGTCTCCAGCTTGGGTCTATCGCGCGATCTTCGCGGTGGGGGCCGCACTGGGCTTGGCGTCGCTGCTGTTCACATTTTTGGTGCGTGAGTCTGAGACGGCACCATCTGACGCTAACTCGGCAGAGCAGGGCGGGTCTACTTCAACGCTCGCCACCGGCTTGCCTGAGACCAAGCTCTGGTTCAAACTGCCTGTGTCGTATTGGTACGTGCTGACGATTTTGGGAATATTTTCGTTGGCCAATAGCAGCGACACGTTTCTACTGCTGCGGGCCCGCGAGTTGGGATACTCGCCCTGGGCAGTTGTCATGGCCTATGCGTTGTACAACGTCTTCTACTCGCTACTCGCTTATCCTGCGGGGGTCGTGAGCGACCGCTTGGGCAGATGGAGGATGATGGTTGTGGGCTGGGTGATCTACGCGGGCGTGTACGCGGGCTTTGCCCTGTTGCCGCAAGCACAAGCCTGGGGGCTGTGGCCGCTGATGGCATTTTACGGGGTCTACATGGCTTTGACCGAAGGTGTGGGAAAAGCGTTGATAGCAGATCACGCTCCGCGCGATGCACATGGCACCGCCTTGGGTGTGTTCTATGGAATAACTGGGCTAACCACGTTTTTTGCCAGTTTACTGACCGGTTGGGTTTGGGATCGTGTTGGTGCGACGGCCGCCTTGCTGATTGGGGCTGGTTTCGCACTGCTGGCTTTGGTGGCCTTAGCGCTGTTTCGCAGGCGTGTGGTCGGCAAATGACGATCCCGTGCGGCCACGTGTGACGGGGAAAAGCGGATGTCAACACTCACGCAAGGGTTACGAAAAGTGGGGGTCCGGGGGCTGATAAAAATGTCGGAAGCTAGCGGACTTGCGTAGGTGAGTGTGAACAGCGACTGCAAGGATTTTTCTGGCTCCCTCTCCCTAGTACTCTGGGGAGAGGGCTGGGGTGAGGGGCCGAATTAGCTGGTGATTATCCCCCTCACCCCCGACCCCTCTCCCCCGAGTACGTGGGCGAGGGGAGTGACTTTCTCCCAACCCCACAACCGCGCACAGGGTCGAGAGGAGTGACTTTCTCCCAACCCCACCACCGTGCACAGAGGAGAGAGGACTAAAAAAGCGGACATTTTTATCGGCCCAGCGGGGCTGCCGGATATGCGGACCAGCGAAGCGTTGACTTCAGCAGCGAAGTTAGTAATCGAATCGTTTAACGCGTTCCGAAGATGCTTGTGGTGCGGGTCATGGGGATCGGCGCGGTAAACGCTAGCAACGGACGAGGAAATGACGCCACGACAAGCTACAGGACTTGGCGTCCGAGCATTTCCGAATTCGCGGATAAGTGCCGCTTTCAATTTAAGAACGCGGAGGGGAGCGGTCGGCAAGATCGTCGAAACTTTCGCCCCTCGCTATCTGGGCAAGCATCGCGACGCGTTAAAGCAAACGAAAACCCGGTCGAGACATGGCAGTAGGTTGCTGTTGGCGGTGGTATACCTGCACCTGTTGCTCGTAACCGCTGGTTGCCACCTACCGCAGGTGTGCTGCGACCCCGGCTACGTCTCCAGGGAAATCGTCTGTCGCGCGTCGGTGACGATGGAGCGGGTGCCACCATGCACAGAGACTCTGCCGGCTGGAGTTGTGCTGGAAGACGGACTAGACGAAGGGGAGGCGGTGGCCACGGGCTTGGCCAATAACTCGCTGTTCCAAGCCGCTCTTGCTCAATTGGGAATGGCTGGCGGGGATGCGGTGCAAGCTAGTTTGTTAGCCAATCCACAGGTACTGATCTATTTCCCAGCGGGACTCAAGCAGGGGCAATACACACTTTACGCTCCCATCGAATCGTATTTTCTGCGACCGACACGGGTCAAGATTGCCAATCGCGAGTATCGTCGGATCGGCGACCAACTCGTGCAAAACGGGCTTAACGTGGCCCGCGATATTCGGCTGGCCTATGCGGATCTGGCGCTGGTCGCGGCGCAGACGCGGTTAGCCGCGGAGGCTGTCGGGATTCGCCAAGGAATTGCCGAACTCACGTTGGATCGCTTTAAGGATGGCGATATCAGCGAATTGGAAACCATTACCTCCAAGGTCGACGCGCTGAATGCACGTGCGATCGACGGAGTGCAGCGGCAAAATAAGCTCATTAGTCAAGCCAGGTTGGCATCGCTCATCGGTATCCCGTCACTGGATAAGATGCTCGAACCCACTGAGTTGAGCACCATCAGTCTGCCGGAATGGAACGAGCAGCAACTCATTGACACGGCGTTGGCCTGTCGACCCGATTACCATGGTGCACGCTGGTTAGTGGCGGCAGCCAGTGAGCGGTCAAAGTTATCGCGTTGGCTCTTCTGGCGCGTGGACAGCGTGCTCGACGTACGGCAGGACCCTGACCGTCTCAGAGCAGGCACAGGGCTCCGGTTTGACTTACCGATTTTCAACCGTAACCAAGGTGGCATAGTGCGAGCGGATTGGGAGCTGCATGCTGCCCAGCATGCCCGCGACGCCATCCGTGACCAAATCTATCAGGACGTGCGCGTCGCCTACCATCAGTTGAATCAAGCCCAAGCGAATCTTCAGATCTTAGAGCGGGATGTGCTGCCGAACTTGTCCGAAGCCATCGACATTGCCGAAAAGGGCTTTACCGACGGCGGAACGGATTATCTGTTGGTCTTGCAAACGACCACTCAATACCTGGACGCGCGGGCCAGGATACTCGATCAACGCGCGCTGCTTCTGCGCGCGGTGGCAGAACTGGAACGTAGCGTCGGTCGTAGTTTGGATGTGGCACCGTTGGACGTGGAACAAATGCTGATCCAAACGGCACCTGTGAACGATGCAGGGATTGGGATTGCTGAATAGTTATCTTCAGCGAAAGCCTTTGTGCGGGCTAGGGTTGACTACAATCAGCAGACTTGGTCTCTGGAATCACGTGAGGATCTTAGTTTCTGCTGGTAGTTTTTTTAAATTTTCGTTCGGATGAGCAACGTGTAGATCGGGCTGCCGTCGGTCGTTCTGCGGGAGAATAAGTGGTGGGACAGCCGTTAATGGTTAAGCACAGAATGTTATCCTGTTTCTGCTCGGCACGCGGTCCAAGCATTGTCTTGCTAGCGGGCTTGTTTTTCTGCAGTGGCTGCGGCGAAAAGTCTGCCGCGAGTGCGAAGCCGTCTGCACCAGCAAAAGTGGAGATGGTTCCGCATGAGAGCGAGTTGGCGACGATCAAGCTGACCGAAGAAGCTGAAGACCGTCTCGGTATTTCCCAAGTAGCGGCAGAGTTGCGTCGTGTCCAACAGCATCGTACTTTTGGTGGCGAAGTCATTATTCCGTCGGGGCGGTCCATTATGGTCGCCGCCCCAGTGGCCGGTCTGGTCTCGGCCGTGGGCGAACAGCGCATTCCCGACCTCGGTTCTCAAGTCAAAGCCGGCCAAGCGGTATTGGCATTGACCCCGATCTTGTCACCGGAACGCGATGTGCCGACCCCGGCAGAGCAGGTTCAAATGGCCGGTGCGCGAGCCACGCTGGTCGCCGCGCACGTTACTGCGCTGGGCGATGTGCAGCGAGGGCGGGCTGATGTGGTGGCCTCCGAGATCACGCTGGATCGAGCCAAGAAGCTGCTGGCAGATCGAGCTGGTAGCCAGCGAGCGGTCGATGACGCGCAAGCCATTGCCAATGTCGCCACGGCGGTGGTGACGGCTGCTGAGGATCGATACGCTCAACTGACCAAGTTGCTGAGCACGCTCGATCAAGGCAGTAGCGAAGAATTGGCAACTGCGATCACGCTGCGCGCCCCTGTCGATGGAGTGATCCGCAGTCTCAACTTCTCCGCTGGGCAGCAGGTTGTCGGCGGAGCGGCATTGTTTGAAGTGCTGGACACCAGTACGGTCTGGGTGCGCGTGCCAATCTTTGTTGACCTACTGGCGGAGATTCAACCCGACGCCCAGGGACACGTGGTTGCTCTCGACGGCAAGGCAATTGACCGAAATGCACAGTTAAATGCATCAGAGTCGGTAACGGCTTCAGAACTGGCAACTGCATCAGAGCCGGAGCTGGCCGTGCCGATCGCCGCACCACCCACCGCGGATGCGGGTAGTTCATCGGCCGATCTCTACTTTGCGGTTTCGAATCAGCGGTTGGGTTTGAGGCCTGGTCAGCGGGTGGGCATTGAACTGCCGATGAACCGGGAAGTCGAAGCGACCATCGTGCCGGCCGCCTCTGTCTTGTATGACATCTACGGAGGCACTTGGGTGTACACAGTTAAGTCCCCGCAGTGTTTCGTGCGGCAACGCGTGGCGGTGTTGTGGTTTGACGGCGCGGAAGCGATCTTGCAAAAAGGACCGAGTGCGGGCACGTTCGTGGTCGCTGACGGCGCCGCGGAATTGTTTGGTACAGAATTCGGACCTGGGAAATAGGCAAACCAAATCATGAGTTGGCTTATTCGCGCTTCCCTTGAGTTCCGAGTGATCGTGCTGATGATCGCAATCGGGTTGATTGTAGTCGGCGTACGTACCACCGATTCGATTCCCCTGGATGTGTTTCCAGAGTTTGCGCCTCCTTTGGTCGAGATTCAAACTGAAGCGCCTGGGATCTCGACGGAAGATGTTGAAAGTTTAATCAGTGTACCGATCGAAAACGCGGTGAATGGTATTCCGTTTGTCAAAGCGGTGCGTTCCAAATCGGTCTTAGGCCTGTCGAGTGTGCGGCTGATTTTTGCTGCAGGGACCGATTTGCTGATGGCCAGGCAACTGGTGCAAGAACGCGTGACCTTGGTGGCAGCGCAATTGCCCGTAGTGGCGCGACCCCCGGTGATTCTTCCACCCCTCTCGTCGCTCAGTCGCTGTCTGAAGATTGGTCTGTGGTCGGACACTAAAAATCAGATGGACATGACCGTCCTGACTCGATGGACGATTCGGCCGCGACTGATGTCAGTGGGTGGTGTGGCCAACGTAGCCGTGTGGGGAGAGAAGGACCCGCAATTGCAAGTCATCGCTGATCCCGATCGTTTGCGAGCCCACGGCGTCACGCTCGACGCTTTAATGCAAGCGGTCCGCGAGGCGACTGCAGTGGGTGCCGGTGGCTTTGTGGATACTCCTAATCAACGTTTAGCGCTGCGTCACGTGCCGGCGGTTTACACGCCGGAGCAACTTGGCGACATGATCTTGACGTTTCGTGGTCCAGGCTCGACCAACCCGAATCCCGTCAATTCGCTCCGTCCGGGGGTGCCATCGCCGGGGCTAACAAATCCGCCGCGTTCGGCAGTCAGCTCCGGTGGTAGCCCGATTCGCATTCGTGACGTAGCGGACGTGGTCATCGATTATGCGCCTCCCATTGGCGATGCGATCATCAACAATCAACCTGGTTTGCTGCTGATTATCGAAAAGCAACCTTGGGCAAATACGCTGGACGTCACGCGCGGTGTGGAGAAGGCCATGGAAGAACTGAGGCCCGCCATGGGGGACATACAGTTTGACACGACCATCTTTCGGCCGGCGACATTTATCGAGCGTTCCCTGACCAATCTTAGCCATTCGATGCTCTTGGGCTGCGTTCTAGTGGTCCTCGTGTTGTTAGTGTTCTTGTACGATTGGCGCTGTGCCGTAATTAGTGCCACGGCCATTCCGCTGTCGCTGATTGCAGCCATTATGGTGCTCTACTTACGCGGCGGAACGATCAATACGATGGTCTTGGCCGGCTTGGTCATCGCGCTCGGAGAAGTTGTTGATGATGCGATTATCGATGTGGAAAACATCATGCGGCGGTTGCGGCTGAATGCTGTTTCCGAGCACCCTTTGAACGCCTTCCGGGTCGTGCTTGATGCGTCGCTGGAAGTCCGCAGTGCGGTTGTTTATGCAACGATCATCGTGATCTTAGCATTTTTACCAGTGTTCTTCCTGGACGGGCTCTCTGGCTCGTTCTTCCGGCCATTGGCTGCAGCGTACATTTTGGCCATCTTGGCTTCGCTGTTGGTCGCCCTCACGGTAACTCCGGCCATGTCGCTCCTATTGCTACCTGCCATGGCGCGCAAGCGTCATCGCGAGGGGCCGTTAGTCAGAGTCTTGAAGCACTGGTATCGAGCCGGTCTGCAGCACTTGCTGAGTTGGAGGCTGACGACTTTGAGCGGTTTTGCGGTGGCATTTGTGGCCATGGCCTGCACGGTCCCCTGGCTGGGCGAAGAACTGATGCCCAACTTTCGCGAGACCGATTTTCTCATGCACTGGGTGGAGAAGCCAGGTGTCGGCATTGACGCGATGGACCGCATCACGACGCGTGCCAGTCAAGAACTGATGGCGATTCCCGGTGTTCGCAACTTCGGCTCGCACATCGGTCGCGCGACGGTGGCTGATGAAGTAGTTGGTCCTAATTTTACCGAATTGTGGATCAGTATTGACGAATCGCACGACTATGACACGACGGTGGCCAAGGTGCAAAGTGTCGTGGATGGATACCCGGGATTGTACCGTGATCTGCTGACCTATTTGAAGGAGCGGATTAAGGAGGTGTTGACAGGTACGAGCGCCGCCATCGTGGTTCGCATCTACGGGCCCGACATGGATCGCTTGAGGGCCATCGCCGCCGACGTCTCGGCGCAGATCAAGCCCATTGATGGGGTCACCACCCTGAAGATTGAGCCGCAAGTCTTAGTCCCGCAAATATCGATTGAAATGCGCCCCGAAGCCGCTTCGCAGTTTGGCTTGACCCCGGCCGCCTTGATGCGCAATGTGTCAACGTTGGTCAACGGAACTCAAGTGGGTGAGATCTATCGTGACCAAGGGATCTATGGTGTGTTTGTGCGCGGTAAGGAGCAAACGCATCGTGATCCCACTGCGGTACAGCAACTGATGATCGATACACCGTCGGGTGCGCAGGTGCCGCTTCGCAGTGTGGCCAACGTGACGATTGTGCCCGCGCCCAATGAGATCAAGCGCGAGGGGGCATCGCGACGTTTAGACGTTACGTGCAATGTGGCGGGACGCGATTTGGGTGCCGTGGCCAAGGAGATCGAAGCTGCCGTGCAGCAGAATGTCACCTTTGGCACTGGTTATCATCCTGAGTTTCTCGGCGAGTATGCTGAAGCGCGAGCCTCGCGTCAACGCCTGTTGTTGTTGTCGGTCGCCGCCTTGATGATGATCACGGTTATCCTCTACGTCGACTTTCAGTCTTGGAAACTCGTTTTGCTGATGTTGGCCATGTTACCGCTAGCGATTCTCGGTGGTGTTGTGGGGGTGTTCGCCAGTGGCGGTGTCCTGTCACTCGGATCGCTAGTCGGCTTCGTCACGGTGATCGGAATTTCGGCTCGCAACGCGATTATGCTGATCAGCCACTATCGCCACTTGCGCGATGAGGAAAGTCTTCAGCCGGGGACTGAACTGATATTGCGTGGTGCAGAGGAGCGACTCGCCCCTATCTTGATGACGGCGCTAACAGCGGCATTAGCGTTGGCGCCCTTGGTTTACACCGGCAATTTGCCGGGACAAGAAATTGAATATCCCATGGCGATTGTAATCCTATTTGGCCTGGGATCGGCGACAATTGTCAATCTTTTCCTGCTACCACTGCTCTTTAGCTACGTGCAATCGCAACCGCCTGCAGTCGCATCGGTCGACTCGCATTAGGGTTAGTAGAGCGAAAAGTAGGTGGGTAAATAATGGGTTTTGTGGAGCGCTTCGATGATTTCCGGGACGCCCAAAAGGAGTACAAACCAGACGGCACTGAAGCAATGTTTGCGAAAGGTGATCGGATCGACCGAGTACACGCTGGGCTCCAGGAAGTGTCGGAAGCTTGGGAAAAAACGTGGCGTTGATTGCAGATACGATTCGTAGGCAGCGCCGTGCAATTCGAGCAGTGATTTTTCTTCGCGGCGGATGACGTAGGGATAATACAGTCCGAAAACAACAGCGATGACCAAAGGG
>JBBQRC010000180.1:0-8573 GCA_038215215.1 Pirellulales bacterium | reverse complement strand
TATCAAAATCACCGATGCACGGTGCTACACCATAGAAACTGCGTTTTAGTCCTACCTCGTCGGTGACGTCTACGAATTTTGCCGTGCCGTCGTTGCGATACAAACAGAGCGATCGTGGGTTCGGATTAGGTTGCTTGGCCCATGGCCAGGTTGTACCGCCGACAAAGAGCAGGTCGTTGTCACCATCTTGGTCGTAGTCAAACACCGCCACTCCACCTCCCATGGTCTCAGGCAGCAATTTCTCCCCTTCCATCCCATTGACATGTTTCCAATCCACACCACTTTCTGCGGTGATGTCTGTCAAAGGAATCTTCGGTAGAACAACCTGTTCGACTGCCCGTGTCTGCGGAAGCACAATTTCAGTTTGTCGATCTTCAGCAATCGGCTTATTCAAATAGACGAACGCCGCGATGGCAGAGGCCAGAATTCCGACGACGCCCAAAATAACGGCAGAACCCAGCACAGCCTTCCCAATAATGGCGTCGTCCTGAACATCCTCGCGATCTTCTTGAATCTGCTTATGCTTAGTTAGGGCTGGCTTGTTCACTCAATTGTCCTTGATAAATACAAAAGTCATGTTTGGGTTGGGCCACGGCGCATCAGCGTCCATCGCGGTTTTGCGAGACCTTATCGAGCACTTCGCCAAAATCGTCGCGTGGTTCACTCACCTCCGGTGCAGCGCTGCGTTTGGGTACATCCATCGCCGCGGCCTCGGGCAACTGCGGTGCGCCACGTCGCTGCAACCAGTAAATGACCAGTGACTCTGCTGCGTGATCGGCCGCTGGATATTGGCGACGGGCGATGGGGCGAGCCACGTCGGCAGCGTTATCGTCCGGCTTGTAACGCTGGTGTGCCAGACTGTGAAACTCCGCTTTCTGTGCATTTCCCAGACGTTGGTAGATGGCGGCTAAATTTGCGTGAGCGGTAATGTCCTCCGAATCGACTTGAAGAGTCTCTTCAAAGTGATTTTTCGCTTCATCCACCAATGCTTGCCGGCGACCGTCTTGCCCACGCGATGCGGCGACTTCGGCCAAATCCAGTAGGGTCAGGGCTAACGCATTGCGCACGCGGAAGTCCAAACTGAAGTCGAATTTGCGATCGCGTAGTTCTTGTGAACTGTCCTCCAGCACGCTGCGGAAGCTGTTCGCTGCTTCCTCTAAAAATCCTTGTTGACGGCTCACCTCGCCGCTCAACCATGCCATGGTCCAGGAGGGTGGCGGCGGATCCATGACCGCCGCACGACCGAGCGCTGCGGTGGCACCATCCAAATCCCCCTCGGTGAACAGCACCCTCGCTAAGTTCAGCGGGCCATCGTAACGTGCCAGCTTTTCAACTTGACGAAATGCATCAGCCGCCTGCCGTAGCTGAGAGTTTCCGGCAAGCAACATGCCGATGCCGTAATCGTTCCACCGTTGCCAAGCGATTGGCGGCTCCCGTTTGAATTGCGTCCGATCGACCGTTACCACCTCTCCGTTCGGCTTGCGAACATCGAAGACCACTTTATCTTCGGCCATAACAGTGACCGGCAAAGTGTCCGGTGCGATTCCTGGCTCCCCACGATCGCGAAACTCAATGTCGCCCTCTTTGTAGGCTCGATTCATAAAGTCGATGTAGCCTTTATCAAACTTGCGGTACTTCAAACGGGCGGTTACTTCGACCGGCTGTTCAAGATCGTCCGGAAGCTGCAAACCATAATGGATGGTTTGTCCGGCCCCTGGTGGAATTTGATGATTGTAAAGGGGTACAAAAATGTCTTGCGCATTGCGTCGCGAGACACGATTGCCCTGGCGATCGAGCATGAACACATTGATAAAATGCGACCATGGGTCCACCTCGCCAGCGTCGGTCATGCCGCCGTTGATGCCCAACACCCGATCACCACTTGTGACGGTCAATTCCACCCACAATTCGTTCGAATCAACGGTCCCTTGAGTCAGCAAGTGCCCGAGTTTCAAAGTCCGCACTACCGTTTCGATCAAGTACTGACCACCGGCATCTAGCACCGGATATGCGGGCCCAAGTGGCGCAATCAGTTCGCCGTCGATCGCACCCGACTGACGAACGCCGAAGATATCGATGCGGGTGGAGTCCTTTAGCAAACTTCGCGCGTGCTCCACCCATTTATCATCGTCCTGACGCCAGAATGGGAGCGCCGTGTTGGCACCGGGGAAGAAATGGTCGTGTACCGCGAGTTGTTTGAGGCTGTCTGAATACTTGGCACCAAAGTCATCGGAGGCGAGCTGAGGCATGTGGCAACCATTACAATTCTCTTGGGCTACCGGCGGGTAATAGAAGCTGGACGCGCCATGACCTGAGACGCCGCTCAAGAGGTAGTTGTCGTAATGGTTTTGCCCGCGCAGAAACTCCTTGTAAGCAGTTAGCTCTTTGGGCAAATGGACTTTGTGACAGGTGCTGCAAAATTCGGCCGTTTTGTGTAACGGCTTCAAAAAAGTCTGTTTGTGAAATCCAGGCTTGGCTTTGACAAGCAATTCATTCACCTTTTGCAACAGCGGATTATCGCTGAATGTGAAGGGATATTGGATCGGCTCTTCGATGACATAATCCGCATTCCCCTTTGTGCTGTTGACGTGAGTGATCGCGTGGCAGGCGGTACAGGTGATGCCAGCTTGTGAGGTGGGATGTGATACGTCGTCGTATTGAGGATCATCAAATGCACCGGAGAAAAAGGGGACTACGTCGTGACAGCCAGCGCACCAGCGTGAGGCCTGCACGTTGCCATCCCGTTCAAGCACCTTAGCGCGAGTCTCCCGCACCGCGTACAGATAAGCCGGATTGTTGAACGAGCTGAAGTGGTGTGCACTGTGAAACCAACTGTTGTAAATGTCCTGATGACAGCGGGTGCAATATTCGTCGTTCATGAGCGCTTGGGCAGGAATAAAATTACCTGTCGAAGTGCGTGCCAAGGAAGGTTGAAAGTATTTTTCGCCCTCTTTTGGGCCGGCTACATTCCAGTGGCGTGGATCTTGGAATTGGAAATAGACCATGATGCCGACCACGGCGATGGTCGCCAAGGCAATTCGACCACCTACGTGCCACTTGATCCGTGGTCCGACCAAGCGATGTATCCAATACAACCAGATCGCTGCCAGCGGGGCAATGATATGAGCCCAATAGACAATCGCTCGCATTTGCGGTTGCCGCAAATCAAAGCCGAATTGCCGTGTCAACATGACTCCCGACAGCAGGATGACGATCGAAATGGCCAACAGAATATATCCAATGCGCACAGCCCGTCGATTGCGTCGATTACGGGCCAGCCACATATGTGCGAAGCCAAAGACGACCACCGGGGCAATCAAAATGAAGCCTAACACCAAGTGGGCCAGAAACATGTACTGGTAGAACAGGTCTTCGTAGACTTGCCCGGTGAAGTGCTGGGTCCAGGTGATGACAGTCAGGTAAACTCCGTTGGCCATCAACAGACTAAAAAGTCCGAGCACAATCAGCAATAAAAAGCGTAGCCGCGGACCGATAACACGGGCCGGCTTGGCCTTGTTCGCGGGTTCTAATAGATGCGAAAGATCCTTACTCGCTGTTACATCAGAGCTCATTCAATCACTCACACTTATCTGGAAAAGGTTGGCGGTGTAAGAACCTGTCCGAAAAGGGATTAAGCAGATCTCGCTCCCTCTCCCCCGGTATTTCCTGGGGGAGGGCTGGGGTGAGGGGGCCGAATCCCAAGGAAAGTCGACCCCTCACCCTAACCCTCTCCCCTGAGTACAAGGGAGAGGGGACTCGCAAATTGCTTAACCCCGTGCCATTCGGGTCAGACCCCTTTTCGGACAGGTTCTAAGAAGTCCGCTGACTATTTTTGCCTTAGGAAACTAATACAGAAAATCACTGCGCAGGATACTCGTCTTTCGACCCAGTGTCACCGCGTAATAAACCGTCGTTGGCCCTTTTGATTTTTTGGCCAACATCAAATCAACCTTCTGCCGCCAGTGGCTACTATTGGGTTTGGCGGCTTCGTCGATTGTAAAGGATTTCAAAAGAACTCCCCGCTGCCAATCCTCGTCTGCCACCGCCCAATCGGGATGGCTGGCGGAAAAATCGCTGGGTGTCACCCCCGCTTTCCAAGCTTCGAGTATCTCGATAACCGCTTGCTTGGCCAATTCATCACTTCCATCAACTTGAACGCTCGCCGCACCACAGCCAGTTGCTATCAAGACCGACAAGCAAGAGAGGCCGATACAAATTGTCCAACAAGGTGGCCGAGCTGTCGATCGCTCAATCCAGTAGTGAAACATAACAGCCCCTAGTTTTGAGTTTGGTCTTCGGAGGTGGATAAACCAGCAGCTTCGGTCACGCGATCAAAATAGGCTCGACTGGTAACGTAGTTGATCAATTGCGTTGCACGTCGCGGTCCAGCCAGCTCGATGACCCGGGCCACGTCCGCATCATTCAGGGTAATCGGTGAGGTGGCTAGTTTCTTGGCCATCACCAAGATGGCACGCTCCATCTCGGGGAGTTGACTGAGGTCGCCGTCAATCGCAAAAATTTGCGCATCGGTCTGACCTAGTTGTTGTAATCTCTGCTGCGCGTGGGCCACCGCATACCAAGCTCGATCTTGACGCGCGACCACCCAGCTAACTCGGGCACGATCAAGTTCGGACAGATCAACGTCCGTGACTTGAATGTCGTGCAAACTATTTAGCCTGCGAAGGCTTTCGTTGGGGAAGTTCGCCAGCAGACGCATCCAAGCGGGTACATGCTCGGTCGCTGCCAGGTGGAAGACCGCGCGCGCTTCCGCAGCGGTACGGAGCGGCAAACGCGAATGCCGCTCAGCCATCTGCTGCAATTGCTGACGCACTTGATCAGGCGACTCATCGATAGGGGGAACCCCAATGACAACAGCATTGGTGAGGTCTTTGGCACTGAAATCCAGCGTCGCCACCATCGAAGGACGTTGCTGATACTCGGGTGCCGTGGGGGTCAGGAACGAATCGATGGGCAATGTCCCGGGAGCAGCCGCGATGGTCGAGTTCTCGAAGAACCGCCCGCCGTGCTCCGACTGTGCCACACCCGTTCCCTCCTTCCACCGGTTGATGGCGTTATTGCCGGCCACCGACATGGTCATTTCTAATATCTGAAGGTCGCTGTAGTACCGCCGCAAGGCATCGATATCAGCGGCCCGGATCGAATGGGGTGTCCATGTCAACTTGCGAGCCCAGCTAAACGCGGCTTGCTCTGCCGGCGAAAAACTAGCCCAATCTGTATCCAAGGCCGCCAGCGTCTCATCGGCGACTCCCGCAGCCGACAGCTTTTGTTCTTGATGTCCTAAACAGTACTGACAATTATTGGTTCTCGAGACAATCCAAAACAACTTGGTTTTGAACTCGTAGGTCAACGACATGTTCTCGTCACTATTGCGGCGCAGGTCGCGTGTAGCCGCGGTTGAGGAGCCAGCAGAGCCCTCCGCTGTTGCAGGAGTTCGCGGTCGACTGCCGAATGCCGAACCTTCGCCTTCTATCAGGTAGTGGAAACGCAGCCGTGTCTCGTAATCCGTGGCACGCTCCCCCAATTGCTGTTGTTCGTCACTGGTGAGTTCGGGGAGCGGAATGCGTGGCTGCCGCGACTTCATGTCTTCCAGCATGCGTTTCATTTCAGGCCGAGTAACCGGTATTGGCCGCGCGGTCTTATCCGGTTCTGCAGCTCGCAGCGGTAGAAATGAGTGCGCTAGAACCAAGATGAATAACGGTAGCCTATGACAAAAGGAAAATTTCATAACGTGTCTCGTAATCTGTGTGTGGGAGTGTATTGGGCCATGCGATTGGGCGTGACGCGTCAGGTTAGGATTGTTTCCTCGCTGACGCGTCGGGTTGCCAGCAACGACGCGTCGGGTGAAGAATGTTACGGGTCAGTAGGGGGAGCTGAACTAATTGGCCGAAATCACTTCTCCACCGTTGCGGGATCCCAAGGCGCGCCAGATAGCGATATCCACTTGGCTTGAGACAAAATCAACCGAGCCGTCACACATCGCGACGATGACGCCGCCCGTGTGATAACTTGCCGCCATGGTGGCGATGCGTCCAGGCGGAAACATGCAGGAACGCGAGTTGGGTGGCATGACGTGAAAGTACTGTGTCGTCGAGTGATACGCTTGCAGCCACGGTGCCCCGACATCGGAAGAACCTTGCAAGGCGAGGTTTTTCGTATCGATGGACATGCACTGCTGGTAAGCTTCATCGACTGTGTTGGGAGTGGTTCCTGGCCGGAAGGTATCGAACTTGCTGACCATGGCGTTATTGAAATCGGCTAGAGGATGTTCGCTAAAGGCGGCGGTCTGGCTTGTACCATCAAGAATCTCCGCGAACTTCAAGCTGCGATCGGAGACGAACACGCCATTGGGGGCTGGCATGCCGTAGTTTGGATCCGATGTGACTGTGGGAGGCTGACGGTAGAGTAACTGGCTGCCTTGATTGGCACGATAATTGGTGCTCGCCCAACCTGCCGGAAGTGAAACGGTCGGTTGCGAGGGACAATTAAAGCCTGGCACTGACGTGGCTAGAGCTTTGACATTCGTCGCGGAATTCCAACTCGTGTTGAAGTCAACTTGGTTATAGAGCGGCGTTTGCTCGATAAAGGGCAAGAGATAAGCATGCACCGATAACGGTTTGCTGGTCCCGTTTAAACACAAAGGCAAACGCGAATGTGCGGACAAATAATTGTGTGTTGCAAGTCCAAGCTGCTTGAGGTTGTTAGTGCACTGCATGCGTCGCGCCGCTTCGCGAGCTGCTTGTACAGCGGGCAACAACAGCGAAACCAATATACCAATGATGGCGATCACCACCAGCAATTCGACTAACGTAAATGCTTGCCGCGGGGCATGTAAACGGATTGGCATGATGACAAGATCCTTAATAACAATGAGCGAAAAACAAGTAAGGCAATAAATAGAAAAGTACTGGCACGAACCGGCGAAAAAGTTGTGCGGCCACTCGAGATCGTAAGCAGGTACAGGTTCAATCTTTGGGCGTGTTGCAAGCACGCGCAGGCTGGAACACCTGCGTTTGAAAAATTGAACTTGCCATTCCGCAACTTCGGAGTGGTCACACAAGTGGGGCTGCTCTGCTAAGCCGCTATAAGGCTGCGTGGAGCTGCCACCTACGCAAAACGGAGCACTTCGCAAAACGAAGCATTGCTTCCGCCTTGCGAAGCGTTCAAACGAGAACTCGCAAACACGCTGACGGTGACCGCCGAGGTGCTCGAGTTGTAATGATTAGATGGTGGGTGGCCGCAAAAGGCCGTCCAGCACCGGGTTACAGAAGTTCAACTCAAGTTGGTAACACAGGCGGCCGCTACGAAGCCGCTCGCCAGCCGAAATTCGACATTCGCCAAAGGTGATATTGACGCGATCGGTCGACGTGACGGCAGGCTGACTGGTGATGGTGATTGGCGGTATGCCGCGGCACGCGGGCCCTTCGCACAGCCTGCCGGTGGGAAGAACAAAGTAGTTAAATTCTCCGCCGCTATAAGTCTTGACAATATTTTCCGCGAGAGGATTCCCATAGGGATCCAAGCCTTGAACGCTCTGGCGCGAATCATGACAACCAGCTCCCCGTCCGGTGGTGGGAAGCATCGCGAGTCCGAGAAAAACGATACAACCTGCCAGCAAATGTTGGAAATCACGCAAGCGTGAAGCACCATTCATCGTTAAGAGAGAGACCATAATACGAGCGTGGCTGAGAGAATAGTTACGACTAGATTTACAATCCTATCCGATGGCTCCGCACGAGTCAAATAACGGCGTTTGCCTGTGTTGCAGCGGCAATAACTCGCACGCCAAGACGTCAAAAGAAACACAGTTCAAAACATGAATATGCAAACAAAACGCTGACCTTTGTCGACTGTGTCATTTTTTCGTAGCCGTTTCCACTCTTGAATGCACTTCACTACGGGCTTAGACTCGGAAGTCGCGGCAGCGAAACCTATCCTCCCGATCGGACCACTGAAAATGAAGACCTCTAAGGTGCGAACCACCCCACGCATGCGAGCTGGGTTGTTCGCGGCCGCGGTATTCGGCTTATTCATCTCACTCGCCGGTGGAGCGAGCCGGGCCGCCGAAAGGCAGCCGCCAGCGATGCCGAAAGTACGGGTTTCCGGCGACGGCCAGCACTTCGTGCTGGGCGAAACTGGTGAGTCGTTTGTTCCCTGGGGATTCAACTATCTCGGCGAGTTCGGCAAGCTCACAGAAGACTCGTGGGACAAGGACTGGGCGCGGGTCGAGCGGGATTTCCGCGACATGCGGAGGCTCGGCGCGAACGTGGTGCGGGTCCATCTCCAGTTCGGCACCTACATGGCGGGCCCGGACGGGTTCGACCATGAGCAACTCGACCGACTGAGGGAAATGCTAAACCTCGCCCGCGATCATGGTCTTTACCTCGACCTGACAGGGCTGAGCTGTTACCGCCTCGATCGCATTCCCGCGTGGTACGATAGGCTCGACGAGGAAGATCGCTGGAAAGTTCAGGCACGCTGGTGGAAGCAGATTGCTGATACATGTGCCGGCCATCCGGCGGTTTTTTGCTATGACCTGATGAATGAGCCGATTG
>JBBQRC010000179.1:0-8588 GCA_038215215.1 Pirellulales bacterium | reverse complement strand
ACCGATGTGCGATCTGTACGTCTGGATGCTGCGACAGTTCGGCGTTAAGGCCGACAGCTTTGGCGATTCCAAGGGGATTGTCGAGGGGCTGGGCTGAAATTGCCACAATAGGATGCTCCGATGAAACAAGCTAGACTGCGTGCTTGCCACTGCTGCGGCTTGGTGCAAAGAGTGGACATGTTGCAGCGGAACGAGCAGGCTCACTGTGTGCGCTGCAATTCCCAAATCGATAGTGGTACACGGAGCGGCCAGCAAAGTTCAGCGCGTTGCTTTGCCGCCGCCCTTGGTGCACTCGTGCTGTATGTTCCAGCGGTCTTTTTGCCCATACTTGAAATTGAAAAACTCGGGCATCACCACGCTTCCAGTCTGCTTGGCGGCACGCTCGACCTGCTGTCACATGGCAACTGGTTCGTAGGGCTGATTGTCTTGCTGTTCTCCATCGTGCTGCCTTTGGTCAAACTCGTTGCGTTGTTGGAATTGAGCTGGATTGGAGTGACTAGGCGGAAGCATCGTGCCTGGACCTATCGGCTGGTCGAATTGGCGGGACGTTGGAGTATGATGGACGTGTTATTACTGGCGTTATTGGTAACGCTGGTCAAGCTCGGCGACCTAGTCTCGTTTCGACTTGGCCCCGCCGTCTTAGCGTTTGTCATGTGCGTGGTCATGAGCATGGTGGCGTCGATCATGTTTGATCCACACGCAATTTGGGAAGAAGTCGAGCAGGCGGTATGAGTGAGGCGCAGGACAACACAACTCGTGATGGCGACAGCGTGAGGGATAAGGATTTGGAAAATGTCGGAATTCCTGCGGCGCGGATTGTACCTGCCCAGACCGCGGCGGCGAATCGCTGGCGCACGCGGCTGTGGTGGTTAACCGCGGTGTGCACCGTGATTGCCATTGGACTTGCCGTTTCGAGCTTTCGAAATCAGGGGACGAGCCTGCTTGTCCATTTCAAAGAAGGTCATGGACTCAAAGCGGGTGATACGCTGCACTATCGCGGCATCGACGTCGGCGCGGTGACGAAGGTGGTCGTGGCGGACGATCTGGCTGGGGTGGACGTCACGTTGCTGCTCGCACCGGGAAATGAAAAGTTGGCAGTTGCCGGGAGTGAATTCTGGATTCAGCGGGCTCGCTTGCGTCTCGGTCAAATCAGTGGCTTGGAGACTGTGCTGGGGGCCAAATATGTGGGAGTTCTGCCTGGTGCAGAAGCTAGTAAACCGCAGCGTGAGTTCACCGGCTTGGAATCGCCGTTGGGAATGACGGATGGTGAGGCAATTGAAATCCGTATTCAGTTTCCCGCGGGCGAGGGACTTGATGTGGGCGACCTGGTGCGGTATCGGGGTATCGCCGTGGGCGAGGTCACCCAGGTCGAATTAACCGAGTTAGCGGATGGCGTATGGGTTGGCGTACGGTTGCTAGGTGCAGCGGGGGGTTTTGCGCAGACCGGTACACAATTTTGGATCGAGCGTCCGCGACTGGATGTCACCGAAATTCGGGGTTTAGAAACGTTGTTGGGTGGACGGTACATCGCGCTCCAGCCAACGACCAGGAGTGGCACACCGCAGCGTGAGTTCATTGGCTTTGCCGAACCGCCGCCGCTACCGCGACGCGACGGCTCGTTGGAAATCGAGTTAGATGCGGCCGATCGCGGTGGCTTGGTGCGCGGAGCACCCATCACTTACCGCGGACTTGAAGTTGGGCGAGTCGCCAATGTGGGGCTTTCGAATGACGGAGCAACGGTCAAAGTTCAGGTAGTGATCGATGCCGAGTATGCTGAACTGGTGCGTGAAAATTCCAAGTGGTGGGTCATTCGTGGTGTCCAAGTGGACCTCGGCTTGCAGGGTGTCCAGCTCGCGATCGACTCGCTGTCATCGTGGTTACGGGGTGGTATCGCTTTTGCTACTCCCGACCAGCCTGGCCAACGGGTCGTTACCGGTTACCGATTTTCACTGGCGGCGAAAGCAGATCGCGAATGGCTTGGGTGGCAACCGCGCATTGCCATTGGTCAGTCTCGCGTAGGCGAGCTGCGCAAGTTACCAAAACCAACTCGCGTAGCTGCCGCGTGGCAAGCATCGTGGCTAGGGCTTTATCGCCGTCGCAGCGAACAGACTTGGGGACTCATGTTGGATGATGGTTCACTGCTAGTCCCTGCAAAATTTGTCAAAGCCGCTGCGGCAGCCGGCGATCAAGTGACAATTGAAATTGCCGGCAGCAGTTTCCCATTCGAAGCGCAGAAGTTTGAGACCAAGGGTGAATTGGCCAAAGTTGCTTTGCCCGCAACCATCGAAGGGGACCGGTGGTCAGCCGACGACGTGAATTCGAATTGGTCGAACAAGTCGGTATTATTGGTGATCAATCCAGAATTAAGCGAGCCGCTCCCTGTGGACGCCAGTCGCATTACCAAACAGGACGCCAGTGGGCTGAGCCTGGCCACCGCAATTTCCATTTCACCAACCCTCGCCGGCTCGGCGGTCATCGATTCGGAATCAGGGGAGGTGCTGGGCTTACTGTCGGAAGTCAATGGTGTTTGGATAGTAGCTAAAATAGAGTCTTCGCCGTGAGGCTGCGATACGATGGCCCCAGCTCGCGGAACCATGTCAAGAAAGTCCTACACCGATGAAACCGATTTCAGCACTTCTTGATCGCCGCCGTTTTTTCGGACAAACCGCCAATGGCCTCAGTGGCATTGCGTTGGCAAGTCTGCTAGCTGGCGACGGGTTGCTGGCCGAAGAGCGCACGCCGCTGCGCCCCAGCATCGACGCGGCTCATCCTTTCGCCGCGCGACCACCACACTTCCAGCCGCGTGCCAAGCAGGTGCTAATGATTTTCTGTTCGGGCGCATGCAGTCAAATCGACACCTTCGACTACAAACCGGAACTGATCAAGCGTCATGGAGAAGCTCTGCCCGGCGCGGATGAGCTGGTCACCTTCCAAGGCAAACAAGGAAATTTGACCAAGAGCCCGTGGGAGTTCAAACCACGCGGCGAATGTGGCAAGATGATCTCTGAGCTGGTGCCAATGCTCGGAGACTTGGCGGATGATCTGTGTTTTATCCATTCGCTTACTGGCAAAACCAATACGCATGGACCGGGTGAAAATTTCATGTCCACCGGCTTCACGCTCGAAGGATTTCCCAGTGTAGGAGCTTGGACTACGTGGGCACTGGGAACTGAAAATCAGGAGCTACCCGCTTACGTGGCGATTCCCGATCCTCGTGGCACACCCCAGTCGAGCGTCAACAACTGGGGATGTGGCTTTCTTCCAGCCGCTTATCAGGGAACTGACTTTAACGCCATCAAACCGCTGCGAAACCTGGAACGGCCGGCTCATCTGCCCCCGGCTACGGATCAAGCCACCCGCGAGTTTCTTCAAAGAATGAATCGTCGGCATCTCAGCGAATTTCCAGGTGACAACGAATTGGCGGCCCGCATCTCCAGCTACGAGTTGGCGGCCCGCATGCAGCTCAGTGTGCCAGAGGTGACAGACCTGTCCACCGAAACACAGGAGACATTAAAAAGTTATGGAGCGGATGACGCGAGCAATCAGTTAAAATCCCAATACGCGAGGAACTGCATCTTAGCCCGTCGATTGATCGAAAAGGGAGTTCGCTTTGTGCAGTTGTTTAATGGCGCGTACCAAACCGGTGGCGAGGGTGTCAGCAACTGGGATGGGCACAAGCAATTGCAGGAGCAGTACAGCAAGCATGGTCCGGTGTTGGACCAGCCCACTGCGGCACTGGTGCGCGATCTCAAGCAACGTGGATTACTGCAAGACACGCTCGTCGTTTGGTGTACCGAGTTCGGACGCATGCCCACATTCCAAGCCGGTGCGAGTGGCCGCGATCACAACCCAGCCGGCTTTACCGCTTGGTTAGCTGGTGCGGGTGTTAAAGCTCCGTTTACCTATGGTGCCACGGACGAATTTGGTTATCGCGCTGTGGAGAACGTGGCCACGGTGTACGATTTCCATGCCACGCTGTTGCATTTACTGGGAATCCACCACGAACGCCTAACGTATTACTACAACGGACTTGAGCGACGCTTGACGGACGTGCATGGTGAAGTCATTCGCGACATTTTAGTTTAACAACGCCGGGCTAGGCGGCAGCGCAGCGACTTGCGCGGGCTAGCCCAGAATCGCTCCGGAGTTGTCGATCATTAGTCGTCGATCGGCGAGCGCGTCCGCTTCCTCCGCGTTGTGTGTCACATGGAGTGTGGTGACACCGGTCGTTTGCCGCACTTTGCGCAGCCAGTCGTGCATCTCCTGGCGTGTGGCTTGGTCTAGTGCGCTAAGCGGTTCGTCAAGCAATAAGACAGCGGGGCGAATGGCCAACGCGCGGCCCAGCGCCACCCGCTGGGACTCGCCGCCGCTGAGTCCCTGGATACGGCGGTCGAGCAGGTGGCCAATCCCGAGCACATTCGATAACTCAGCCACTCGTTCGTCCATGGCCGGCTTGGCCCAGTTACGCAACCGCAAAGCAAACTCAAGCTGCTGCCGTACTCGTAACGTTGGAAACAACGCCAGATCCTGCGGAACATAGCCAACTTGACGATCGGCGGGAGACCAGTGCGTGATGTCGGTGCCACGCAGCCAAACACTGCCGGACGCTACGGGACGCAAGCCGCAGATCGTCTCCAGAATCGTTGTCTTCCCTTGGCCCGTTTTTCCCATCAACACTGCGTACTCGCCCGCTTCAATGCGTAATGACAGGTTTTGTAGGGAGAATTGTCCCAGGCGGATGGAGACTTGCCTCAGTTCGATCATGCCTGCAATCCCGAGCCAACAAATCGCAATAAGAGTAACACCAGCACCGCCATCACCACCATCATCAAGGAAACGGCGACGGCCGCATCCAGTTGTCCTACGCTCAACTCAAGAAACACCGAAGTGGAAAGCACTTCCGTGCGCATCCGTGTGGCACCGGCGAAGACCAGAATTGGACCAAATTCACCCAGCGACCGCGCCCAAGCCAAGGTGGCGGCGGTGATCATGCCGCGCCATGCCTGCGGTAATGCGATTTGCCAGAACGCTTGTCCTCTGGTGCAACCAAGTGTTCTAGCGACATCCTCGTAGCGAGGGTTGATCTGGTCAAACGTAACGCGCATGGTGCGCACTGCAAACGCGCAGGCTACGGAGAATTGAGCCAAGATGACGGCGGGCCAGCGATACGTGACGGGAAAACCCAGGCGATCGCGGAGCCAGGCTTCGAGCTGCCATTCGCCAATTTTGAGGTGGAAGAGAATCAGTAGACTCAGCCCGAGCACCAAGGGTGGGAGCACGATCGGAATGTCGACCAAGGTATCGATGATCCAACGTCCCGGGAACTTAAAGCGGGCCAGGACATACCCCAGCGGCGTGGCCACCCACAGTGACAAAATGGCTGAGGCGGTACAAGAGAGCAAGGTCAGTCGAAGGGCGGCTTGAATCTCCGGCTTGGATAATGCGTCGCGAAAGGCCGCTGGTGACGTGAACAGGATATCAGCCGCCAGCAGCAGCACGATCAGCAACACGAAGCAACCCGAGAGGCTACCCAAAAACACGAAAAAGGGAACGTCGGAGTGCTTATGGCGGCGAAACTGCGTTGATGTATCCATAGATTCCAAGTTGCTTTTTCACTCGAGTGCAGCTCAAGGTCGCTACCGTCGCACCGCGAAAACAGAGCCTATGAGGATTCCGCTGCGATCATCTGTTGGCACAATTCGCGAACCAATTTTGGATCTGCATTGGGGTTCTTCTTCTTGGCGGCCCCAATCAACGAGCCCAGACCTTTTAGATTTCCACCACGCACTTGCTCTACCACCTGCGGATGTTCAGCCAGCAATTCACGGCACAATGCCTCAATTTCGCCACGGTCCACGGAAGCGATCCCAAGCGCTTGCTTGGCAGCCTCCAAATCACTGGCGGGATGCTCCAACCAATATTGAAAAACATCCTTGCCGCGACTGTTGTCGATCACCCCCGCATCGATTGCTTTTAGCAATTCCGCCAACCGCGTTGCAGTCAGCGGAAATGACTCGATGGCCCAGTCGCGTTCCTTGAGAGTCCGTAACACGTCCTGTTGAATCCAACTACTCACCCGCCTAGACGACGCACCTGCGGTCACCGCTGAGTCAAAATACTCCACCACACCTCGGCCTTGCGAAACGATGACATCCGCATCGTAGGGCTTCAGTCCCTGCTCGGATTCTAGGCGTTGCCGAATCGCGGCAGGGAGCACTCCCAGCTCTTGCTGGGCAACCGCCAGTTGTGCCTGGGTGATCGTGAGCGGCACCAAGTCGGGATCAGGAAAATAGCGATAGTCACTCGACTCCTCCTTCTCGCGCTGGGGCACGGTGACGCCCGCTTCATCATCCCAACCGCGGGTCTGCTTAGGAGCCATACCGATCTCTTGGCCCGTTTTTAGCCATTGGTCGTACTGTCGCTGCGTTTCGTAGATCAAGGCGCGCTCCACGGCCCGAAAGCTATTGAGATTCTTGACTTCGACGATGGGGGTGGCAACCGTACGGCCATCTTTGTTTAGATGCAAGTTAACGTTTGCATCGGCTCTGAGGCTTCCCTCCTGCATATTGCAGTCAGAAACGTTCAGATAGGTTAACAGCAAACGCAACTCCGTCAGGTACGCTTTGGCCGCTTGTGCAGAAGTAAGGTCAGGGTATGACACGATTTCGAGCAGCGGTGTGCCGGTGCGATTCAAGTCGATGCGGCTGTCCGCTTTTCCGGCAGCTTCATCGTGCATGCTCTTGCCAGCATCCTCTTCCAGATGGGCGCGAATTAACCTCACCCGCAACGTCTCCCCCTCACGGTCCGGATCAGCAAAATCCAAGTAGCCTTCGCCGCAAATCGGCTGATCAAATTGGCTGATCTGGTACCCCTTGGGCAAATCGGGATAAAAATAGTTCTTGCGATCCCACTTGGTGACGGGAGCGATGTGGCAGTTGAGTGCCAAACCGGTGCGTAGCGCCAGTTCGATCGCGCGCTGATTCATGACTGGCAACGAACCAGGCAGACCGAGGCAAACGGGGCATACCTGCGTATTCGGCGGCGCACCAAACTCGGTCGAACAACTACAAAACAGTTTGCTCTGGGTGCTCAATTGCACGTGAACTTCCAGCCCGATGACAATTTTGTAAGGTGCGTCAGTCATTGCAATTAATTGAAAAGGGAAGGTCTATCGAGTGCGAAAATGGCGCGTGGGTCGGCTACGAAAAGTTTGCCGGTCAAGGGTACCGATCAAGTGTGCCGTTGGCTCGAACCCACATTGTGATGCCCGAAGCCGTTCGCCACAAGCTAGCCTATCACGTTGCTGCCCCTCACGTCGCCGCACCCCACGTCCAAGATGGCCTGATGAAAATGTGGTCGATCCGCAGAGCAGATCATCCGGAAAAGTCACTCCCCTCGCCCACGTACTCGGGGGAGAGGGGTTGGGGGTGAGGGGCAGAAGCACCAGCTAGTTCGGCCCCTCGCCCCGGCCCTCTCCCCAGAGTACTAGGGAGAGGGAGCCAAAAAATCCGTGCAGTCGCTGTTTTCACTTACCCACGCAAACCAGCAAAGTACCTGTGAGGCAACTCAGCCCTGTTGAGGTTAAGATGATATTCCGATGAATTCCACGAACCTGAGACTCTTTCGGACTGCGGACTGGCTTGCATGCGTTTCGACCATTTTTGGATTAGGGCACGGACAGCAGCCTGGCTAGTGAGCTTGGCGGTTAGCTGTTGGCCAGTGGCCACGTGGGGCCAAGAGCCTCGGCACAACGACGTGGTTGTCGACGAATTAGGCGATCCGCTACCAGCCCACGCAAGTTGGCGATTTGGCACCACCCGCTTTCGCCATCCGTCGCCGGTCGTTGAGTTGGCTTTATCGCCGGACAACGAGACGCTCATCACGGTCGGCCAGTTTGAGGTGATGGCGTGGGACATGCAGACCGGCAAATCGCGTTGGAGGACGTTGATCGATGGCGGCAGAACTCAGCTTCCCGGGGTTGCTTATGGCATCCGCGCGATCGCCTTTGGCTCGAGCAGCGATTACTTTTACTCCGCCAGTCCACCCAACGAACTGCTCAATTGGAATACGCTTACCGGCAAAGAAGAGAGGTTTTCCATCGTGCATGAGCTGCCGCTGTTATCAAGTAACCGTCCGCTCAATGGCCTGCCCGGTTCTAGTCGTTCGATCGATGTCACGCAGGATGGACAAAAACTGGCCTTGGCTGGCGCGCACGGTGTGGTGATTTGCAAGGCCACTGGCACCGTGCTATTTACGATTCCGAACTCGCCAACCGGAGCGGTGCAACCTGCCGAGATCAGTCAGGATAGGTTGTTGGCGGGCGGACACTCTAGTTTGGCGGTCTTTTCCCCGGACGGTCTGCGATTGGCGGTCATTACTAGCGACACTCCCAAGCAGATTCGCATCGTCGACGCTGGTACCGGTGCATTGATTTGTAATGCGGATTTGGGACAGCGTTTGGTGCGCATGATTTTTTCGCCAGACGGTACCAAATTGGTGACAACAGAACGCGACTGTTCCATTTCCCAATATGACGCTTTCACGGGCCAAAGAATATGGCAGCATGTAATTGAGTTTCAAGATGGCGC
>JBBQRC010000178.1:0-8588 GCA_038215215.1 Pirellulales bacterium | reverse complement strand
CGCAAGCTGATACCGGCACTTTTTCGTCAGTTTGAGCGGGGTAAATTGCCCAAGTCGACGCGGATCGTGGGAGTCTCCCGGAGCGAGTTTTCAGATGAAGAGTGGCGCAAGCAACTAACGGAATCCACCGCCAAGTATCTGCAGTCGGAATTCAACGCGGAGGCCTGGGAGAAGTTTGCTGCCAACATTCATTATTGTACTGGCGACATTACGGTCGCCGAGGATTTCAAGCGACTCGCGCAGCGTCTGACCGAGGTTGAAGGTGGCGAGCGAGCCGATCGCTTGTATTACATATCGACCATGCCTCAACTTTACGAAACCGCGATTGAACAGTTGGGTGCGGCGGGCTTGGCCGATGACTCTGCTGGGGCGCGTAGAATCGTGATCGAAAAGCCGTTTGGTACAAACCTCAGTACGGCGAAGCAGTTGAATCAGGCGCTCAAGAAAGTTTTTCGTGAGGATCAGGTCTATCGAATTGATCACTATCTGGGCAAAGAAACCGTGCAGAATATTTTGGTGCTGCGGTTTGGCAACACGATCTTCGAGCCGCTATGGAATCGCAATTATATTGAGAACGTGCAGATTACGGTAGCTGAAGAAGTCGTCATTGGTCGTCGGGCGGACTATTATGATCGCTCGGGCGTGCTTCGGGACATGTTTCAAAACCATCTGTTTCAGTTGATGATGGTGACTGCCATGGAGGGCCCGGTCAAGTTTACGGCAGACCAGGTGCGTGACGAAAAAGTCAAAGTGCTTCGCGCCGTGCGACCTTTAAAGGGAGCCGACTTTGCCGACTGTGGCGTACGTGGGCAATACGAAGGCTACACGCAAGAGGAGGGAGTGGCGGCTGACAGCCCTACAGAAACTTTTGCGGCACTTTGCCTGCACATCGATAACTGGCGCTGGAAGGGTGTCCCCTTCTATCTGCGTAGTGGCAAGGGGCTCAGTTGTCGGACAACACAAATCGTCATTCAATTCCGCGAGCCACCGCACATTCTGTTTGGTGATGGCAAGAAGTCCAAACCGCGGGCCAATCAACTGATTATTCAGATTCAGCCCGCCGAGGGTATTCACGTCAATTTTCAGTCAAAAGTACCTGATCAGGATATGAAGCTGCTAGAGAGCACCTTGGATTTTCGCTTCGATACGGCCAAAAAGGAGATGCCAGATGCGTACCAGCGGCTGTTATTGGACGCTTTGAACGGTGATGCAAGTTTGTTTGCGAGGAGCGACGAGGTAGAATTGTCATGGCAAATCATCGATCCGATTATCGCTGCCTGGCGCAGTCCGGCGGCCCCGTCAATGAATACCTACCCGGTTTCGGGGTGGGGGCCCGATGCTTCGGTAGCTTGGATGGAAGGTCAAGGACGGCATTGGTTTGATGTCTGTCCCGTCATTCGCTAGTTTCCATGCGCGTAATGGCGGGTGGAGCCATGAACCTGCCGACGGTCGCCGTTATTATTTTTTTCTTTTCGCCAACGATGGGTAGCTTCTCGCAACAAGATGGTCGGCACCAACGATATTGTCATAACTGGGATAGGATGTGTTTCGCCCATCGGAATCGGCCGGCACGCGTTCTGGCATGGACTGCAATCTGGCCAGTGTGGCATTCGCGAAGTTTATCGCATGGCTGGCGACCCACCCCGCAGCTATCACGGCGGAGTGATTGAGAACTTCGACGCTAAAGTCTACGTCACGCCCCGTAAGGCGCTGAAGGTGATGAATCGGGAAATTCAGACGGCTTACTCCGCAGCCCATTTAGCCTGGCTGGATGCGGGGCTTTCCGATGCCCAAATTGATCCCTCGCGATTGGGAGTTGTTTTCGGCGCTGAGGTCTTCCTGGGGGAGATTTCGGATGTCGTTCAGGCTGTCACCAATTCGAGTGCGCACGGCCAATTCCAATTTGAACGCTGGGGGCAGCAGTTTTCGAAAGATATCTTCCCACTGTGGATGCTCAAGAATTTGCCTAACATGCCTGCCTGTCATGTGGGGATCGCCATCAACGCGCAGGGCCCCAACAACTCCATTGTTCAAGAGGAAATCAGTGGCCTGCAGGCATTGATTGAGGCCTGCATGATTATGGACCGCGGGCAGGCGGATATGATGATGATCGGCGCCGTCGGGGGGCGCATGGGGCCGACACGCATGGCGTTTCGACATCCCCACCTTTACCGCACCGCGGATCCAGGTGACGCACACGCGTGCACTCCCTTTGATGCTCAGCGCGCCGGTGTGGTACCGGGCGAAGCGGCAGCCGCCATGGTTATCGAAAAGCGGAGTCATGCAGTCAAACGTGGGGCTGCGGTTCTGGCGGAGATTGTTGGTTTTGCGAATCGATTCGCCAAGCCAGAAAGCTACGGGGGTGGATCAGAGCGCGCGATGGCCAAAGCAATGGACGCTGCCCTGGGCATGGCCCGGATTGAGCCCAACCAACTTGCCTTGATCGCCGCTCAAGGCTTTTCCTCGCCGCAGTTGGATATTCAAGAGAGCCGGGCTATTCAGTCCCGTTGCGGTCAGACATACGTCACTGCTTTTTCGAGTTACTTTGGGACCACCGGCGCCAGTTGCGGCTTGATGGAACTCAGTGCGGGCATACTAGCTTGCGCACATGGGGTCCGCCTGCCGACCCTCGGTTTCTCACAGGCCGATGCAGACTGTCCGGTCAACGTGACCAGACAAAAAGGAAGCACGGATAGCGACTATCTGCTAAAACTGAGCTTTACTCCTTACGGTCATGCCGCGGCGGTGGTTATTCGGTGCAACAGCTTGAATTCCTAAAAACGATTGTTAATGAGGCGAGCGACTGTCCTTACTTGCCGGACAGAACGGCTCGCATGCCCTTGTCGTTGCCGGAACGTGAGATTACCGCACCGCAGTTTGATGACTTGTTGGCCGCCGGTTATCGGCGTTCGGGCTGGTTCTTCTATCGCACCCAGTGCCCTGCCTGCCAAGCCTGCGAACCCCTACGCATCGAAGTTGCCAAGTTTCGCGAATCCCGCTCGCTGCGACGTGTGCGAAAGTCAGGTGACGAACACTTGCGTCTGCAAGTAGCAGCGCCGAGCTTGGACGAAAGTCGAGTGCAGTTGTTCAATGCCCATCGCTCGCAGCGTAATTTGGATCGCGGCGAGGCGCCGGCTGCCGCGGATGATTACAATTCATTTCTGTTGAATGCCTTTTGCGAAGTTTGGGAACTTAGCTTCTGGCGCAATGATCGCCTAGTAGCGGTCTCCATCACCGATGTCGGGCTGAAAAGTTTATCAGCCGTTTATTGTTTTTTTGACCCTGAGTTCAGTTGGTTAAGTCCAGGGACGTTTGCCATTCTTAGCCAAGTTAGTTTGGCGCAGCGGCTTGGATTCAAATGGTTGTATCTGGGGATGTACGTCGCAGGCAACGCTCACCTATGCTACAAATCGCGTTTCGGACCCCACGAGCGTCTACAGCAAGGGCAGTGGCAATTATTTCCACCCACCATGCCCAATAAACAGCAGCCGGAAAGCTCGGAAATCGACATCCAAGCAGACGAATTAGACGAGGATTAGGCCCATGGGCAAGCTCCAAGTACTTGTCGGTTTGGTCGCCATTGCGATCCTAAGCAGCTTGTGTCGACCGGTTTTTTCACAGACCGAGCGAACCAACTTCATCCTCGTCTTCATTGACGATATGGGATGGTCGGACTTGTCTTGTTTTGGCAATAAGTTAGTTGAGACAGAGAATATCGATCGGCTGGCACGCGAGGGTCTGCGATTTACTCAGTTTTATGTGAACGCGCCCATTTGTTCCCCCTCAAGAACAGCGATTACAACTGGGCAATACCCTTATCGCTGGCGTATTTCCTCCTATCTCAACGATCGCCAAGATAACCTGCGACGTGGGGTCGCGAATTGGCTTGAGCCGAGCGCGCCGAGTCTAGCCAGAATGCTTCAGGCCTCCGGGTACGCGACAGGCCATTTTGGCAAGTGGCACATGGGAGGACAACGCGATATCAGTGAAGCCCCATTGATAGAGGAGTATGGTTTTGATGCTTCACTTACGAATTTCGAGGGCCTTGGTCCTCGGCTTTTACCCCTCTGTAATGCTTACGATGGTAAGCCGCCTAAGCCCCATGCACTCGGTAGTGATAAATTGGGCCACGGTGAAATCACGTGGATGGATCGTTCCCTGATCACACAAGGATTTGTCGATCGCGCTATTGAGTTCATCGAAGCGGCGCAAAGTGATGGTCAGCCATTTTATATTAACCTGTGGCCGGACGACGTGCATTCTCCGTTCTTCCCCCCCGAGTCGCGACGTGGCAATACCAAGCAGGAATTGTACTTGGGTGTCTTGAAGACGATGGACGAACAGCTTGGAAAACTCTTCAACTTTGTGCGCCAGCGGGAATCCTTGCGTGAAAATACGCTGATTGTGTTGTGCAGCGACAATGGTCCAGAAGTTGGGGCAGGATCGGCGTTGCCCTTACGCGGACACAAGACGAACCTCTACGAGGGAGGTGTGCGTTCGCCGCTGATCGTTTGGGGGCCAGCGTTTATTGAGGAGCAAAAGCGGGGCACGACCAACGATGAGAATTATTTTTGTGCGATGGACCTCGTTCCCTCCCTGATTAGTATCGCCGAGTTGCGGATGGAGACGGTGCGCACGTTTGATGGTGAGGATATGTCCGCGACGCTGCTTGGATTGCAGCGTCGTTCGCGCACAGAACCGCTCTATTGGCGGCGACCACCGGATCGCCCCGGCAGCCAGGCGGAGGACTATCCTGATTTGGCAATGCGCGACGGTAAATGGAAATTGTTGACCGAATACGATGGCAGTGATGCCCAGTTTTACAACTTGCATGATGACCCGTCCGAACAACACAATCTAGCCGAGCAGCAGTCAAGAATCGTGCAACAGATGCGCGCGATGTTGCTAACTTGGCATCAGTCCATGCCCTCAGATCGTGGCCCAGACATGGAGTTAGAGGGGAAATAGCGTCATCGAGGACTGGTTTAGAGCACTGGTTTTAGAGCACTGGTTTTAGAGCACTGGGTTAGAGCACTGGGTTCCAGTGTATTGGGGTTTCAGTGTCCGTTGCTTACTGTGGTTCCTCCTATGAACATGCTCGACGAAGAAGCCTTGGCTTACCTCCAATTGACATTGACCACGGGTGTTGGGCCGCGCACGCTCGCCAACTTGCTGGCTCGATTTGAGACCGCCCGGGGTGTGCTTGGGGCAACGCCACAAGAACAGGCTGAGGTTGAAGGGGTCGGCATTGCACTCAGCAGACGCTTGCGGTCAAGCGAGTTTAGCGATGCGGCGTTATTGGTTCTGGAGGCTTGCGAGAACTCAAGCATACGCATCTTGTTTCCTTGTGAGTCAGAGTTTCCGAGGCTGTTGCGAGAATTACCGGATCCGCCGATGTTGCTGTACATTCGCGGCGAGCTCCGCAGCCATGATGGCTTGGCAGTGGCTATCGTCGGCACTCGCGGCGCGTCGCAGTACGGCCGCAGCCAGGCAGAGCGCTTCGCACGCGGACTGGCGCGAGCTGGTTTGACAATCATCAGTGGCCTGGCGCGGGGGATCGATGCGGCCGCCCATAGCGGCGCCCTGGAGGCTGAAGGACGCACCATCGCGGTTCTGAGTAGTGGGGTGGCTGAAGTTTATCCGCCGCAAAATGCGGAGCTTGGCGAGCGGATCGCCAGTCACGGAGCTTTAATCAGCGAAATGCCCCCGGGTAGTAAGCCGAAGAAAGGGATGTTTCCGCAACGCAATCGACTTATCAGTGGCTTGGGATTGGGGACACTAGTGATTGAAGCCGCTGAACGATCGGGAGCCCTGATTACAGCGAGGTTGGCCGGCGAGCAGGGGCGCGAAGTGTTTGCCCTACCGGGTTTGGTCTCGACTCCCAACGCGCGCGGCTGCCATCTCCTCATCCGTGATGGAGCGCATTTAGTTCAAGATCCCGAAGATGTGCTCGAGGAACTCGGGCCACTTGTCGAGGGAATCACGATTTCACCAGAGCAAACGGTGCGGCATGCGGCTGAATTGCAATTGAACGAACAGGAAACAGCCGTTTTACAGGCGATCGATATCCAGCCGACCGATATCAATACCGTGGTTGTGTTGAGCGGGCTTCCCGTTCCGCGTGTACTCAGTACGCTAAGTGTGCTGGAAATGCGGCGATTGGTTCGCCGCGTCAGCGGCCAGTTGGTACAACGCGTTTAGCATCGCGGAAGAAGTTACCGTCCGGTTTTTTGCGAGAGGCTTGCAGACCCCTCAGTTCAAAAATTAAGGCAAGGATATTGCTCGGTTGTCGCTCGACATTAACTCGATTCTCGGTCCCAGCGGTTCCATCGCTCGACGGCTGAAGCATTACGAACACCGCCAGCAGCAACTCGATATGGCCAGCGCCGTGGCGACTGCGCTGACGGAGAAAAAACACCTAGTCGCCGAAGCCGGCACCGGTGTCGGTAAGAGTTTTGCCTATTTGGTTCCTGCCATCCTTTTTGCCACATCCAATCAACACGAAGAACCGGCAGTGCAGGCCGATAAGTCTCCGGAAGACGAGCCGCGGCGGCGCGTGGTCATCAGCACTCACACGATTAGTTTGCAGGAGCAGTTGATCAATAAGGATTTGCCGCTGCTAAACAGTGTCATTCCGCGAGAGTTCTCTTCGGTGCTTGTCAAAGGCCGTGGTAACTATCTGAGTTTGCGTCGCTTCGAATTAGCGCGTAAACGTGCGGGCGCCCTATTCAATGAGACGGAGTTTTCGCAGCTCGATCAATTGCAACAGTGGGTTAAAGAAACGACGGATGGCTCGTTGAGCAGTCTGCCGTTTCGTCCAGTTGGTTCGCTGTGGGATGAGGTTGCCAGTGATACCAGCAATTGTCTCGGCCGAAAATGTGGCACTTACGATAAGTGCTTTTACTACGCGGCGCGGCGACGCGCTCAGGGTGCGCAAATTCTGGTCGTCAACCACGCGCTATTTTTTACCGATTTAGCCATTCGCGCCGAACTTGGCTTTGGCATCATACCGGACTACGATGCCGCCATCCTCGACGAATGCCATACGCTTGAATCCGTTGCCAGTTCACATCTGGGGCTGAAGGTCAGCAATGGACAAGTGCAATACACGTTGAATAAGCTGTATAACCCAAACACGGGGAAAGGCTTGTTTGTGGCCATGGGCTTGGATAACCTGTGCGACAAAGTGCACCGTGCGCACGTCAAGATCGATCAGATGGTTTTTGATCTCGATCAGTGGATGGGGCAGGAACGTAATACGTTGAGAGTTCGTGAGACGCGGATCGTGACCAACGTATTGAGTGAGATCCTGAATGAACTGGGAGGCGTTTTGCTGAAGATTGCGGACACTTCAGAGAATGTTTCCACACGGCAGGATCTGATGTCTGCCGGTGGTCGCTTACAATCGCTAGCCGGAGATACGTTGGCCTGGATTGAACAAAGCGATAGCGAATTAGTTTATTGGCTGGAGCGGAGTCTGAGTCGACGTGGTGACATGCGGATGGAGCTGCATGCCGCGCCTATCGATATTTCCCACACTTTGCGCGAAATGTTATTTCAGCAGGTTCCGTCGGTGATTATGACGAGTGCAACCGTTTCGGCTGGTCGTCGCGGTGGTTTTGAGTTCTTCCAGTCGCGGGTGGGAGCGACGGGAAGTATGACGATCCAACTCGGCAGCCCCTTTGATTATGCGCGGCAAGCAGAGATTGTGGTGGTCGATGATTTGCCGGATCCGTCGTCTCAACGCCAGCAATACGAAGCCGCGTTACCGCATTTGATCAAGCGTTACGTGACTCGGACTGATGGTCACGCCTTCGTACTGTTCACCAGTTACGCATTGCTGCGCGCCACGGCCCAGCGCCTCCAGGGGTGGTTTGCCCAGCAGCAGATGAAGCTCTATAGTCAAGCGGAAGGGACCCCTCGGGGACAACTGCTTGATCAATTCAAAAACAATCCACGCAGTGCTTTGTTTGGAACCGATAGTTTTTGGCAGGGGGTTGATGTACCCGGTGACGCGCTAACCAATGTAATCATCACGAAACTCCCCTTCAGCGTACCAGATCATCCGCTGCTGGAGGCTCGGCTGGAGGCCATACGTGAGGCGGGTGGTAACCCATTTCGCGATTATCAGCTACCGGAAGCCATCATCAAGCTACGGCAAGGTTTTGGACGACTCATACGCACTGCGCAAGACCACGGAATCGTAGTTATTCTTGATCCACGCATTTCGACGAAGCCCTACGGCAAGCAGTTTCTCGCCGCTCTGCCCGAGTGCCAAGTCACTTACGAGTCATGCGTCGATTGACCAGCCAATTGGAGGCGGCGTTATATTCTCCAGTCAACGGGCGCTGCCGTTCGACGGCTGGCAAATTTTCTGCCTAGTTGTCTTAGAAATCGAACGCTTTCAATGAAAAGTGCAATTTGCAGCGCAGCTGACGCAAGGATTCGTGGGATCTGGGCCTGCCGGGGACTTTCGTGGTAGACATCGCTCCCTGCGGTCTAATACAATGAAGTGGTCCACTTAATTGGACCCCTGCCTCTACGTGCTCGCCTAACGGCGGCATCCCTCCCTTTCTGGCTGTATTCGG
>JBBQRC010000177.1:0-8592 GCA_038215215.1 Pirellulales bacterium | reverse complement strand
GCGTAGCCATTAGTTGGGACGACGTGTCGGCGCAGCGACGACAGATTTGAAATGCAAAACACCTGACAGAAACTGACGGCATATGCTTCATAAAATAACAGACAATGGTTGGTCGATCGCCTCTCGACAGCTTCGCCATCTGGCAGCTTGCAAGATGCCACGATCATTTGCCATCGCGACCTGGCTAAGTTGCTTCGCGCTCACGATATCGACAAGCCTAGCTGCGATCACCGTGGAGCAACGCAAGCAGCTGCAGGAATTGCAACTCGCCACGCGCGATGCAGGCAAGCTGTACACCGAAATGAAGTTCGCGGAGTCAGCCGAAAAAGTGACTGACATCCAGCATCAGTTACTGAAGCTGCTAGAGAGCAGCAAGGATGGCGATCTGCAAAAGGAAGCCCGCCGAGTCTTTAGCGCGTTGCAACGAGCCCATGGCCTGTTGGAGCTGGAAGGTGCTTCACTGGAATCTCTGCCGTCTTGGGAGGAAATTACCTCGGCGGCGATGGCTCCCAAACCGGACGCAGCGGCCACCGTCAGCTTTAAAGACGATGTAGCCCCTTGGATGGTCACCCTGTGCGGTAACTGCCATATCAATAATCGTCGCGGCAATTTTTCGCTGGCAACGTACAACGAACTGATTAAGGGCTCGGCGGCCGGCAAAGTGCTTTTTCCCGGTGCGGAACAAGGTAACCGAATTATTGAGCTGATCGAATCGGGGGATATGCCACGTGGCGGCGGCAAGTTGACTGATGCACAGCTCGCAGCCTTCCGCAAATGGATTATTGAGGGAGCAAAATTCGACGGTCCCGACCCTGCAGCCAATTTGCCGACGTTTGCCAAAGGCGCAGCCAATCCAACTGCCGCAGCAGCCATGAAAGTCAAAGTTGCCACTGGGAATGAAACGGTGAGTTTTGCCCGAGATATTGCCCCGATTCTCGTGGAAAATTGCAATGGCTGTCATATCGCAGGTCGTCAGGCTTCGGGAAATTTTCGCATGGACACCTTCACGCAACTCCTGCGTGGCGGAGATAGCGGCGCGGTTATCGCGAGCGGCAAAGCGGAAGACAGCTTGCTGATCAAGAAACTCAAAGGGGAGTCGGGACAACGCATGCCCGCGGGTGGTCGACCGGCACTTTCCCCCGAGCGGATCGAACTCATTTCAACCTGGATTCGCGAAGGCGCCCCGTTCGACGGCAGCTCGGCAGACTCAAACATTGAAACGGTTGTCAATGAAGCCTGGGCAGCCAAGGCTTCTCACGATGAACTGTTCGAACGTCGCCAACAACGTGCTTTGGCTCGCTGGCGCAGGGTCTTGCCGAACGACGAGCCCGCGACGGCGAAAAGCGATCAAGTTTTCGTACTCGGAAACGTGAGTCCTGCACGCCTAGAAGAGATTCAAAAACAAGTGGATCGGGCTGTGGCGCAAACCGCCAAGCTGCTGGATGCTCCTACCAATGCACCTTTGATTAAAGGCGGTCTCGCCGTTTTCGTATTGAAGAGCCGCTACGATTATAGCGAATTTGGGAAAATGACTGAAAGTCGACAGCTTCCCCAAGAGTGGCAAGGACATTGGCAAGCCGACCCGCTGGATATTTATGCGGTTTTGGCCAACGACAATAGCGCGGATGAAAAACAGCAATCGGCACAAGTGCTGCAAGTTGTTGCGGGTGCCTACTTGGGGTCCTTCAAAAGCGTCCCCACTTGGTTCGCAGAAGGTGTTGCGCGAAACCTGGTGCTCAGCGCCAACCGACGCAGTGACCCCCGCGTTTCTGCCTGGCTGCAGGCTATGCCCTATGCGATTCAAAAGATCGACAAAGCCGAAACAATTCTAGAAGGACGCTTGGACGAGGAAGCGGCGGGCTTAGTAGGCATGGGGCTCACTGGCTTCATGATGGATCGGACCAACCGACGGCGATTTGATGCCCTGCTGAACCAGCTCCGTGAGGGCAAATCGTTCAAGGATGCTGCCACGGTAACGTACGCACCTCCCGCCACCATCATCAAAAGCTGGATCGGCAAGTAGCGCAAACGAGATGCTGCAATGTAGAACTCACCGCTGCTCATCGAGAAAAGAAACATCTGTACTGGCACATTGTGTATCGACAACCTGCAGAATCTTCCAAGGCGTTGTTTTGGTTAAACCAACATTACTCCCAACTGAATTGACCGCCACTGCGTGGCGTTCGATAGTTTGCCCCGGGTGAGTGATGCGAGCCTCTAGCGAGCGGAACGTAACCCGGGGTATAGAATCTTTGACAACATTTCCTCCCCCTTGCGCTGACGTGTCGGCTTGCAGTAAATCTCCCGCGAATCCAAAATGGGCGCAGTTGGTCCTGCGTTTTCACTTGCTTTGAGCGGAATGAACGATGCGTTTGCTGCTGAGCCTGGCGGTCATTTGGCTTACGGCAATCCTCGTCATCGGAGTGCTTGGTGGGCAATGGTTACAAGCTTGGTTCCATGCATCGCAGGACGAGTTACTGGTTCGCGAAGCTGCGTTGATTGCGGAAATTGTCAAAACGACCGAATGGAGCGATCCGTGTGACAGCGATCCGCGTTGGGATGCTATGGAAACGCGGTGGGGAGTCGAGGCGGTTCCTATCTATGCCGATGCGCAAAAGCAATCGTCGAACAGGTTTGTGTCGGCGGTCAATACTTCGGTTGCCGCCAACGAATGGACTCGATTCAGGAACGGCCAATGGCGTTTGAGCCGAATGGTGGCTGTTAACCGCGAGCCACCTGCCGCGTCGCAATTGATCGGGCTGCGGATCACGCGAGCGGCGAACTCGACTCAGCTTCTGCGACTCTGGTGGGCTCTGCTGGTCGTGACGCTTGCCTGCGGCTCCGTCATGCTCGCTCATCTGGCTTGGTCGCATGCCTATCAACGTCGACAAAGTCAGTTGTCGCTCGAACCCTGGATGTCAACCCTGCAGCGCGAATCGGATATTTTGACAGTCCAGCTACCGATCATTCGCCATCCTGATGAAGGTTCGGAACAACACCTCTTCCTAGTACGTGAGCGCGTCAACACTTGGTTAGAAGAGCTTCAGAACAACATTCAAAGGAGTGAGTTGGTACTAAGTAATCTCCAGGAGGGAGTGATAGCAGTCGACGATAAGTCGCGTGTCTTGCTGGCCAACAAAGCACTTGATCGGTTGCTGGGGGTGGCCAGCGACAACTACCTCTATCGCACCATGGTCGAAGTTTTTCGCGTACCGCGGTTGGTTTCGCTGGTTGAACGCGTCGTGGCCAGCGACGTGGCACAAGAAGAGAGCTTTGAACATGGTAATCCGCGGCTTTTCTTAAGACTGTTAGCGCGGCCCATCCCGCTGGGCGGGGGTCGCTTTGGTGTCTTGGTCACCGTGCGGGATGAAACACCGCTACGACGGGTTGAGCAGGTCCGTCGCGATTTCGTGACCAACGCTTCCCATGAGCTGAAGACGCCCTTGGCGGCCATTCGAGCTTACGCGGAAACGCTACAAATGGGCGCTCACGCCGACGCGGAAGCGTGCCAGCAATTTCTTAGTGGTATCCTGGCACAGGCAGATCGCGTTAACGGTTTGATCAATGGCATGCTTCAGTTAGCGCGGGTACAAGCCAATTCGATTACCTTAAAGCGAGTGCGGTTTGATGTGTGCGAAGCCATTGTGCCAGGTGTCGATGCTGCCGAAGCGGTCGCGCAGTCCAAGGGAATCGTGATCACGAAAAAAATCCCAGCGTCTCCCCTGGACGTCATGGGGGATCCCGAGAGCATACAGACGATCATGAGCAATTTGCTATCAAACGCGGTGCGTTATACGCCAGAGGGCGGACACGTGACACTGGAGTTATCGTCCAACGAAAATCAACTGGTAATCCGCGTACAGGACACCGGGATTGGCATCGGCAAGGAGGACCTAGTCCGCGTCTTCGAGCGATTTTACCGCGTGGAGCGGGCACGCAGCGCCGAGACGGGGGGGACCGGTTTAGGGTTGTCGATCGTCAAGCACTTGACACAAGCACTGGGCGGGGAAGTGCTGGTGAGTAGCGAGCTGAACGCGGGGAGTTGTTTCGAAGTCAGATTGCCACGGGAATAAAGCCACGAATACTGGCTCGCGTCGCAGCACCCTTGCGGCAGCGGCGAAGTACTCGCGAGCGCAGCGGCAGCGGCGGGTGATGGCTGAGTCTGAGCTGGGAATTTAGCGCAATCTTCACTCAAAGTCCCTGGAAATTTGCGATCCGCCCAGTGATAACTTACGCACCGGATTGGTCGCCATGCTACCGAATACCTGCTGAACCTGCTAAAAAATAGCGTTTGGCCAGTGGGTTGGGCGCTCAGTAGGAAAGAGACTATGTCGCGGCATTTGCAGCAAGATTTAGAGCATTCTTACCACCGTTTGCTGGTGCTTTCCGGCCAAGTTGAAGAGATGATCGTAACGTCGGTGCGTTCATTGATGGAACGCCGTCGCGAGTTAGCTCTGCAGGTCATCGAGGGAGATGCGGGGATCGACAGGACGGAAGTGCGCATCGAGGAGGAATGCCTCAAGATGCTCGCGTTGCACCAACCGGTGGCTACCGACCTGCGTCGCATTACGACCATGATGAAGATCAACAATGATCTCGAGCGGATGGCGGACCTAGCCTGCAACGTGGCTGAGCGAGCTTATAACTTGACAGAGGTTGCCGATTTCCCCATCCCGAGTTTGATTGATCAAATGGTCGCAGAGACGACGACCATGGTCCGCGACGGATTAAATGCCTTCGTTAATCTGGACGTGGATTTGGCTTACCAAGTCATAGGTCGCGATGACGTGGTGGATGCGATTAACGTTCAAGTGATTGATCAGTTGACCGAAATAATGCAGCAACATGCCGAATGGGTTGTGCCAGCACTGCATTGCTTTTCGGCGGCCAGACATCTGGAGCGCATTGCCGATCATGCCACCAACGTGGCCGAAGACGTTGTTTATTTAGTAGGCGGAGTCATCGTACGGCACCGCCATTTGCCACCTCAGGTTTCAGATTAACTGACAAAATGATAGCCGCCCCACAAGATCTGACGAACGAATTAATGGCCAAGCCGAAGATCCTGATAGTCGAAGATGACCGCGCCCTGTCGGATATTCTGTATTACAACTTACAGAAGGAAGGCTTCAATACCTTTCGCGCGTTCAACGGACGGGAAGCGCTCGAACAAGCTCGCCTCAAGCAGCCTGATATCGTCATCCTTGACGTCATGTTACCGGGTATCGACGGCCTGGAAGTCTGTCGACAGATTCGCAAGAATGCGGATACGACGGATGCCGGCATCCTGATGTTAACCGCTAAGGCAGAGGAAGTCGATCAGTTGGTTGGTTTCTCGGTAGGGGCCGATGATTACGTCGTGAAGCCATACAGTATGCGTGTCCTGTTGGAACGTGTTCGGGCACTCTACCGTCGCCGCGTTACGGCGGACGCCAGCGCGCCGACCGACGAGGTCATCGAATTAGCTGGGATTCGTGTCGATACGCGTCGCCATCAAGCGTTTGCAAACGAGCAGCCGTTGGAATTGACCCGCAGCGAGTTTCGCCTTTTGCTGGCGTTGATCAGTCAACCCGGTCGCGCTTTCGATCGGAGCGAACTCATCGAGTCGGCTTTGGGCGAAGATACGCTCGTCCTGGAACGGACTATCGATGTTCACATTCGGGCCATCCGACGCAAATTGGACACCTTGGCCGAAGTGATCGAAACGGTTCGCGGTGTCGGTTATCGATTTCGCGAGCAAACCGGAAACGATTAACTCACCAACAAGTTATCCCAGCGGGGGCCAATTTCAGCCCAGGAGTAGTTCGCGCTGACAGCCCGTGCGGCCTTGCCGAGCTGTAGCCTATACTCCGGTTGGTGGGCGAGTTTCAGGATAGCGGTCGCTAATTCTGCAATCGAATCGGGTGCAACCAGGTGAATGGCCGTTTCATTACTGGATAACTGCTCGACCGCTTCGGTGCAACGCGTTGCAATGCAGGGAAGCTGCTGGCTCATGGCTTCCACCAAAGCCACCGGAAAACCCTCGTAGCGACTGGGCAGGATGAATACCCCAGCCGTCCTGTAGCTCGCCCAGGGATCATCCACCCACCCTAGGAATTTGATTGAAGGGATTCCTCGACTCTGTTTTTCCAATTCCGATCTTTGCGGTCCGTCCCCGGCAATGTGCAACTCCCAGCCGTCCAACTGTAGGTACACCTTGCGCCAGGCGTCGACGAGAAGGTCCATGCCTTTCTCTGGACTTAGACGGCCAAGTGCCAAGACCACACGTGCCTGTGACGGCTGGGCTGGCGAAGGTTCAGAGGCAGCGTTCGGAAGTTCGATGGCGTTAGGGATGACCAGCAGTCGCTCGCGCGCAACCCATCTCTGCACGTATTTGGCGATCGTTGGGGTCAACACGATGCAACCCGTGCAACGAGGGTAGGTCCGCGCGCGCCACCACTCCCACACGATACTCAATTTTTGCCGGGCAGGGTTGCTATGTTCTGCGATCCACACTGGGACGATTAAGCCACGACTGGCTTGCAAGGTGACAATATTCATCTGATCACAAAAGCTGAGTACAAATTCGGGCTGAATTGCTTCGAGTGTGGCCTGCAGCACACGCACTCGTTGGTGATTTGCCAGTAGGGCACGAAGCGGGTTGGAACTGGCCTGCATCAAGCCGAGTCCGTGGCGTTGGACGTTGGCGGGAACTGCCCAGCGGTCCGTGCTGACATCGGCCCAGGTGATCAGATGAACCGAGTGCCCGGCGCGGGACCAGCGCGCGGCCAGTTGACTCATCACCCGTTCGGCTCCGCCACCAAACATGGCATGAATAGTCATCGCGATCCGCATAAGTCAGCATCAAACCAATGAGAGGGAATGAAACACCACAGACTTTCCGTCATCGAACTTGGGCTTGCCAACTTGCATGAACACATGGTTGTGCTCTGACCAACTAAAACACTGGGGTTTGTGTGGCACGGGCTCGCCCGTGTGGTACTTCATTGTCAGCTTGCACGTTCACCAGTATCGAGTTTTCACGACGGCTGGGGTGTCAATGGACGCAGTGATTTCCCTTACTAAACGAATCACTAACTACTCGATGGGCAAGCTGCTAAGTCTCAATAACCACTGGCAAGCCAGTGCCACACAAAACAAGAGAAACCTAAAATCCAATCTGGACAACGCACTGGTAGTACAAGTAACTATGGCGCGGCATTAGGCCGCCACGCACGCAGTGGCCGGCAGTCTTGTTGGCAGCCAAACGGCAAGTTCCAAGTGTTCGTTAAAGCCAAGGTTCCGATAAATCGTGCGGGCCGGCCAATTTTGTGCATCGACGGCGGTGACCAAGATGCCTGCACCCGCTTGGCGACAGTCCTCGACTGCCCCTTGTACCAACTTCTGCCCCAATTTTTGTCCGCGGTGAGTGGCGAGCACGCCTATGTAGACGAGCTCATTGATGTTTCGCGGATGACGATTCCGAAGTGAACAGCCAATGGGTCGCGAACCATCGCATAGTATCTTCCACGGCAATTGGCCATCCCAAGTCTGGTCGCCCAAGAACGATTGCAATACCTCCCCACCGCTGCGCAAGCCGTTAAGTGCAGGACAATCTAAGGTTTCTTGAAACGTGGCTTCGAGCAGATCGCCGAAGGTCGACATGGACACGCTGCAGGCCGCACGCCAATTGAGCATGCTCGCGCAATGGTCGATCGGCGACCGGTGGTGATCAGCGTAGTGGGCGGTATCAAGCCACAGATGCTTAACGGTAGTCACCTGCTGATAGCTTGAGCATTGGAGAATTTGCGTTGACTGATGATTGGCCACATCCACCAGTGCCTGCACTTGCTGAATCCTTTGCTGCTCCAGCTTGACCGTAAATTCTGCCAGTAGCCGACTAGCACGCGCCTCGTAGCCCTGCATCGATCGCATTCCACCCAAGGTGGCAACACTCCCGTGGAGTTTAACAAAATAGGCGGCAGCCACGCGGCGGTGCCCCTCAACCAGCTCAAGCGGCGGTAGGCAAGTTTGAATGCGCAGACGAGGCTCGACGTCGGCCAGCAATGCATCGAACTCCGCGTTGGGCAGATCCACATGGATCCAGCGCAAAGTCTGCCACAGACTTTCAGGCAGGATCTCAAAGCTCATCAGGTGGCTTTTTGAACTAACTGTCTTGGACATAAAAAGTTCTTTAGTGCTAAGTCCGATGGAACGCCTGCCACGACAAGTTTCTCTAATGGTACCGGAAAATAGTGAAAACCAGGAGGCTGATCAGAATCGGCCACCTATTTTGAGGGGGTAATCGAGCTAGCACGTTCGATTGACCTATGGTAGAGCAATAATCCCCGAAGACGCTCTGCAATACAATAGGAAAGTCATCCCTGTTACGATTGGCGAGGAATTTGTATGCCGAGATTTCAACCATACCAGAGAACTGTCGTCGATTTTCGCAGCCGCAGTTGGGCGCATCCCCTATTAGCGATAGCTGGAACCGGGTTAGTGGTCCTGGGTTTCGCCGCACCGTGTTCCGGACAGTCATTTTTAGAGAAGCTCGAAGCAGCAGTTCGGCAGCAGGTGAATGCTGCGGGGACGACGCCGGAAACAGCTCGA
>JBBQRC010000176.1:0-8618 GCA_038215215.1 Pirellulales bacterium | reverse complement strand
ACAGTCGAGCTGACCAACCGTCTCCGGTGTAGTGAGATGCATTGTCGGAGGTACATACCCATCGCGAATGGCCAGCGCGGTCAGAGCCAATTCGATACTGCCAGCGGCATTGATCAAATGTCCCGTCACCGCTTTGTTGCTACTGACTAAGACATTATCCGCGCGATCTTTTAAGGCGGCGCGAATAGCATGCAGCTCCACGCGGTCGTTCTGTTCCGTGCCGGTCCCGTGCGCGTTGATGTACTGCGGACCGAGATAGCCCCAGCCAGCTTTCGCCACTAAGCGTTCAATCAAGGCTTCGAGAGTACTACTGTCACCGTCCAGCCCCGTTACGTGATGCGCCTGACAAAGCGATTGATCTGCCGCCAGTTCCGCATAAATACGAGCCCCTCGAGCTATCGCGTGGGAACGTTTCTCGAGCACTAACAGACCAGCTCCTTCGCCGATCACAAAGCCATTGCGATGAACGTCGAATGGTTTGCAGACGGTTCGGGGGTCGTCTCCGTCGGCTAGCACACCCATGCGGGCGAAGGCGGCATACACCAACTCGGTAACCGCATCACCGGCGCCACACAAGGCTAAATCGGCCTGACCATCGCGAATCATGCGAGCCGCCGAGATCGTGCTCACCAGTCCACTTGCGCAGGCCGTCGTGTGGCACAAACGGGGACCGTAAAGCTGAAATTTGTCGCCAATGAGGTTGGCAGCCGTGGAGGGAAGGAACTCTTCCCACCATCTGTGTGCATGCTGCTCAGGTGCAAGCGCATCACGCACGTCGTGCGGCAAATAATGATAGCCGATATCACCAAATTGAGCCGATATGCTGCAAACAAAGCGATTGCGATCCACTTGCCGCCAATCCAACGCAGCGTCCGTGAGCGCTTCCGCTGCGGCCCACTCTGTCAATTGAAGCGACTTAAGATGATGTGGTTCCGTGGGAATTGAATCGACCATACCACACGGCAACGTCAGTGCTCCCACGCCATCACTCGCTTCGGTGCGACGAATACCACTCTTGCCAATCTGAATGTTTTGCCACGTCGATTCCCGGGTAGCGCCCAAACTAGAGACAACTCCCACACCCGTGATGACAATCGGATCTTCCTCAGGCGCGCCGCGCTGAGGTAATCGAAGAATCATTGGTGAAGTGCTGTCCATGGATGTGTCCGCAAAGTAGGTCGCCTGCCAAACCGTGCTGGTGATATCGCAAAAAACAGGCACTTTACGCAAGGTCACGTTGAACGAAATGTCACGCCAGTCGCGCAACGCGAACAGGGAAACCACCCACTACCCCCAATCGCCCTAGATTCTAGATTGCCGGGGTGGCGATAAAATCTTGCCCTAGTTCACTAGATTCCCTGGTGGTACAGCACCCTGGAGCAGCTCGGCGAGCTTAGCTTGTAGGCTAGAAAAACGCTCGGGTTCTGTGGCCACAAGGTTTTGGCTTTCACCAATATCTTTGGCTAGGTTGTACAGTTCGAACGAGTCCGACTTGGCAGCCCGCTTGGCTTTGGCTTGCCCCGCCCGTCCGACTTCCGATTCCGCAGCGGCGGCGCTCTTATCGTTGGGGTTCATCAGCAATTTCCAGTCGCCCACCCGAATCGCAGCCACCGTGGGGGACTGAACGCACAGGATGGCTTCATGCGGGGACTTCGCTCCCTGCGTCAACATGGGCCACACATCTTGACCATCGAGCTGGGTTTTCTGCTCAGGCGAACCACCGGCCAATTTTACGAGCGTGGGATACCAATCTACCGTGTGCATCGGTTCTTTGACGCGTGCGGCAGCGGGAATGTGTCCGGGCCAGTTCGCAAAGGCACAGCCACGCACGCCCCCCTCATAAATGCTTCCTTTATAACCGCGCAGCGGTGTGTTCAAACCTGGCTTCGGGCCGCCGTTATCCGTCGAAAACACAATCAGTGTGTTGTCGCGCAAGCCCTGCTTCTCCAATGCGGCCACGATTTTACCAATGGCTTCGTCGACTGCGGCCAGCATGCCCGCCAGTTTCTGCCTGGGACCGGTCTGTGTTGGGTAAGCACTCAAATAACTATCAGGCACTTGCATCGGCGCATGCACACCGTTGAACGGAATGTAAAGAAAGAGGGGCTGCGAGCTCTGTTTGTTTTCGATAATCCGGCAAGCCTCTGCGGCAATTAAGTGTGTGCTGTATCCTTCCTCCTGCAGCGGTTTGTCGTCGCGATACCAATCTGACATGCCGTCGCGGGTATGCGTGAAGTAGTCAATCGCACCAAAAAAGTGTCCGTATTGATGATCAAAACCTCGCGCCATCGGTTGGTAGACGGAGTCGAATTCGCCAAGATGCCACTTGCCAGTGATGGCTGTCTCGTATCCCGCTTCTTGGAGTCTGTTCGACAACAACCGCTCTGCGAGCGGCAAACCCCATGTGGCGTGAGGTCTGACAACTGTATACACGCCTGTGCGCGTCGCATAACGCCCCGTCATCAGAGCCGCCCGCGTGGGCGAACAAACCGGTTGCACATACAGCGATTCGAGCACCGTGCCACCGGCGGCGAGTTGGTCGATGTTTGGGGTTTGAATCTCGCGGCCACCATTAAATCCACAGTCGGCGTAGCCAAGATCATCGATGAGCAAGAAGACAATATTGGGTTTGTCGGCCGCACCAGCGAGGGTAAGCGGTAGGAACAAGAAAAAAATGAGCCCTCTAAGTCCAATTTTCATGGCGATCGCCTTCGCAGTGTGTTTTGAGTCGCAATAGGGTTATCGAGAGCCCAATTATTATCCCTGGTCGCCCGGTCGGCTCAAGCTAGTCAAGGTAATTTCCGCTCCCTTAAAGTCAAATTAAGTGGCGCTGCCGCTCGCTAGGTAGCATTTGCTCCCAGCCAACAGTATGCTAACAGCCACACCTTGTGCAAGAATTCCCAGCAGTTTTCGCGCTTAGGCGTCGTTCCAAAACAAGATACCGCGCTTGTTCCTTCGCTCCCGCCCTGCGCAGCGGCAGCGGCAGCGGGGGAGAGGGCACTGTGAGGGGCGACGCTTTGATACTGGCAAGTTATTGGTAAATCCAACTTAACACTTTTGAGGAGAGCGGACATGTTAGAGAAAGAATCGGGAACCCGGAAAGAGAACCGAGTGCACCGCAGAAAATTCTTGGGCACAACCATGGCGGCCACCGGAGCTGCAGTCCTGGCACCCACGATTATTCCTAGTTCAGCCTTAGGTCGCGATGGCGCAGTGGCACCCAGCGAGCGGATCGTCGTGGGCGGTATTGGCATTGGCAATCGCGGCACCTATGACCTGGGGTGTTTTCTTGAACAGAAAGATGTTCAATTTGCGGCGGTCTGCGATATCAAAGAAGCGCGTCGTATTGCGGTAAAGAAGATAGTCGACGACAAGTACGGTAATCAGAACTGCGCGATGATCCGTGATTTTCGCGAGTTGTTGGATCGCCGCGACATCGATGCGGTGCTCATCGCCACAGGACCGAACTGGCATGCCACAGCCGCCATGAATGCTGCCCGTGCAGGCAAGGATATGTACTGTGAAAAACCATGCACGAAAAACATCGCGCAGAGTCTCATCTTGGCGGATACGATGCGTCGTACTGGCCGGGTTTTTCAAGCGGGAACGCAACGTCGCAACCTGCCGCATTTCGCCTTCGCCTGTTATCTGGCCCGCTCCGGCAAATTGGGGAAACTGACGCGCGTGTACGCGCATCCTGCGGGCATGCAGGCGATGACCAGCGGCTGGCTACCGGCTGAACCTGCACCTGATAAAACTGTGGTCGATTGGAATATGTACCTCGGACCCGCTGCGTGGCGCCCGTTCAACCCGAAACTGCTCGACGGATTCAACTTTGAAAAAGGGGGCGGCTTGGTGGGAGGCGGTGTGCTCGAATGGGGTTCGCATTGCGTCGATTTATGTCAGTGGGCGGTAGGTGATTGCCCACCTCCGGTCGAATACAACGCACCGGCAAACGGCGAATTAGTGGCGAAATACGCCAGTGGCGTCGAATTGATTTTTCGCGAAAAGGGCTGGATCCCTCTCGGCTCATGCCCTGTCCGCTTTGAAGGGGAGAAGGGTTGGGTAGAAGCGGGTGATAGTGGCAAAATGGTGCTTAGCTCTCCTGAGTTACTGGCCGGGCGTACCGTTGATGAAATCGGCGGCTATCCAGCGACTTACCATGTCCGCGATTTCCTAGATTGCGTGAAAACGCGAAGTTTGCCAAAAGGAAATGCGGACGCAGCCTGCAACGCACACATAGCTTGCCACGCCGCTAATATCGCGCTTTATCTCAATCGCAAGGTGACCTACGATTGGGCAAAACAAGAATTTGTAAATGACGAACAAGCCAATCGGCTGCGTTCGGAAGCCCTCCGTGAACCCTGGCGTGTTTGATCCTCCTTGCCAATTGCGATCCACTATCTTTGCAAGCGGCAAATATCAGCAGTCGACGGGCACGGCTGGCAAACAGTCCGTTGCGAGGGCTGAAAAAGCCCACTTTTACCCATCATTTACACTTCGGAATACGACCATGTTTCAAAATATGTTTCAAACGCTGACAGTCAAACGCGACACGCTTCTTTTCGGGTTGCTCATCGCGGTTGGTATCTGCCAATCGGCCAGCAGCCAAGGCCCAGATTTGCGCAGCGAGCAGGAGTTGATTGCGGTGCTCAAAACGGGCGAACCGGCAGATAAGGCAATGGCTTGCAAGCACTTGGCCGTTCAAGGAACGGATGCTGCCGTGCCTGAATTGGCGAAACTGCTGGGGGACGAACAACTGGCGTCATGGTCTCGAATCGCTTTGGAAGCCATCCCAGGTTCGACGGCCGATAGCGCCCTGCGCGAAGCCACGGGTTCGCTGCAAGGTCTGTTGCTGGTCGGAACGATCAATTCGATTGGCGTGCGCCGCGACGCGCAGGCGGTCGAGACCTTGGCGGCGTTTTTGCCAAGCTCAGAGCCTGAGGTGACAGCCGCGGCCGCGGTCGCATTGGGCCGGATAGGCAATGCCGCCGCCGCGCAGGCCTTGCGACAGACGCTCCCCAAAGCTCCGGAGAACGTCCGCTCGGCAGTCGCCGAGGGTTTGGTGCTGTGCGCAGAACGATTTTTGACCGAAGGCAATGCAGTCGAGGCCATTGAAATTTACGATGCGGTGCGTTCGGCGGATGTACCCAAGCAACGTATCGTCGAGGCGACACGTGGTGCGATATTGGCGCGCAATCAAGAGGGCATCCCCCTATTGCTGGAACAATTGCGTTCATCGGACAAGCTGCTTTTTCAAGTCGCCCTGGCTACTGTACGCGAATTTCCTGGTGCTGCCATCGACAAAAATTTGGCTAGCGAACTAGAGCAAACAACGCCCGAGCGTGCACAGCTTCTGATTGCCGCCATGGCTGACCGCCCACAGACGGTTGATTTGGTCGCGATTCAGCGAGCAGCCAGCGCCGGTGACAAAAACGTGCGACTGGCAGCACTCGTCGCCATCGGGCGTATCGGCAACGCCACTTCGGTTTCACCCTTGCTGGAAATTGCCATGCAACCCGACGCAGATTTAGTGCTAGCCGCCAAAACGGCTCTGTCCGAACTGCCGGACGACAGCATCAATCGCGACATCGTCTCACGGCTAAGCCAAGCGGACAATAAGCTGATGGCGCTGCTCATTGAAGTGGTCGGCCAACGACGCATCGAGGCCACCGCAGAACTTACCAAAGCACTGGCAAGTGCGGACAAAGCGGTTCGCAGCGCGGCCTTACTCTCCCTGGGAGAATGCGTCCCGGCTGATAAGCTAACAGTGCTAATTGATCAAGTCGTTGCACCGAAGCATACTGAAGATGCCGAAGTCGCGCAGCGGGCACTCAAGACGGCAGCCGTGCGGATGCCCGATCGCGAAGCCTGTGCCACACAGATTGCCGCGCAGGTCGAACGGGCTCCTCTGGCCACCAAGATCGCCCTGTTGGAAATCCTCGGGGCTGTTGGCGGTACGAAAGCATTGCAGACAGTGGGCATGGCGGGTAAGAGCACCGATCCACAATTGAAGGACATCAGTAGCAGATTGCTCGGTGATTGGATGACCATTGACGCAGCGCCGGTGTTGTTGGACTTGGCCAAATCTGGGCCGGCTGACAAGTTTCAAATTCGTTCCGTGCGCGGCTACATCCGCATTGCGAGACAGTTTACGATGGACGAAAAGGAGCGAATGGCCATGTGCCAGCAGGCCTTCGAGATCGCTAAACAACCGGCCGATCGCAAGTTAGTGCTCGAGTTATTGGAACGCTATCCGCATGTCGAAACTCTGAAGTTGTCCGTGCAAGCCACTCAGGTGCCTGAGTTGAAAGACGAAGCCTCCAAAACTGCCCTAGCCATCGCCAAAAAGCTAGACGGCAAGCCGGGGGTTAGTGAAATCTTGGCCAAAGCCGGTTTGAAGTAACCTACGGGGGTACCGCTTCCTCGCACCAAATTGGCGATTGTGGCCACTGTCACAATCGCCAATTTTATTTTGCTACGCGGGCGAAATCTCTTCCCCTCAGCAAACGCTGGCAGGCTGCAGACTCGCTCTACGCAAATATCGAGTTGAGCGAAAATTTCCACGGACGTGAATGGACCGATCCGGCTTACGTCTGTTTCTCTAGCTTCGATGCTCAACGCTGGACGCTCGACCCTCGATTCTCGACGCCTGGAAGATCGAAGCTAGGATGGCGTCGAACACGGGTTGTAACTGGTCGAATTCGCGATCTTCGCCCTGGATCTGCACCAGGTAAGTGCTATCGGCGTGGGTGAAACTCAAAATCTGCGAGACGATGATAAAGTCCAGGTAGACGAATCGCTGCGAGATAATTTCAAACAAGCGATCGAGAATGGCTCGCGTGAACGTTTCCGTTTCGACTTCTTCGTATTCGGTCAGCATAGCTTGGCGCGCGTTCTCAATCGCTTCGTCGGGGGTGAGCGACGGATAACAAATAATGGACATAAATGCGCCACCAGGACTCTCAATGCTAATTCCAAGTGAGTCGGAGGTGTCTTCCTCGATTCGCCAAGTATCAGGGTACATGAGCGAAATCCCGAGTCCTGCGTAATGCTGCGGCATAACTGTTTCCAACGATTCCAAGTGCTTTGTCAAAGTCAAATATTAGGGTCCGGGTTAAGGGGTCAGGAGTCAATTGTGCACAGCACCCGGAGGGCCGTTCCGGCAATTGACTCCTGAGGGTCCGGGTTAAGGGGTCAGGAGTCAATTGTACACAGCACCCGGAGGGCCGTTCCGGCAATTGACTCCTGACCCCTTAACCCTGATGCCGTCGCATTGACCTTCCGTCCGCCACCTAAAATTTGCTAGTGTAGCGGGGTGTAATTTTAACCGATGCAGACCAAGGTGGTGAGCCCTTGAGCAGCCCAGAATCCTCCATGTCGATGCGACGGTTCCGCCAATCCGACCGCCTGGCAGCCTGGATGTTCTTGTTGCTTGTTTGTACCGTTGGCTGTCGGGCGTTACGCTCGAATCGACAAACGCGCGAACTGGCTGCGGCCCGTCAAATGTCGCTTCGCGGTGCTGAGGCGCTACAGCAAAAGAAATTTAGCGACGCGGAATCTCTTTTCGCCGAAGCCATTCGTCAATGTCCCGCCGACGAACGTGCTCAGTGGGGTTATGCAGAGGTGCTATGGCAGCGTGGGCAAACGGAGCAAGCCACCGTGCATATGTTGAAAGCGGCCGAGACCAGTGGAGGGAATCCCGACTTGGTGGTCCGTCTGGGACAGATGTATTTGGAACAAGACGATCCTGCCCGCGCGATCCAGCAAGCCGACCTGGCGTTGCGGAGCCAACGCACACATTCTGGTGCCTGGGCGCTCAAGGGGGATTCGCTCCGGAAACAAAATCAATTACAGGCTGCCATGGACTGTTATCAACGCTCCTTGATCCACCGTCCGGATGCTCCGGCGGTACAAGTTGCCACTGCAGAGCTCTACCGCCAGTTGGGGAGACCGCAACGGGCGTTGTCCACACTCGATAATCTCGCCGACCACAATCCGCCCGAGAAAATTCCTCCCAGAGCCTGGATGCTCAAAGGACTTGCACTGGCCGACTTGGGCGAAGATCAGGAAGCCAAACGCTGTTGGCGTCAGGCTGCTCAATACGCGAGCGAGTCGCAAAGCGAACTGTTACTGGAACTGGCCAGTGTCCAATTCGCCAACGGCGACTTGGCAGAAGCCCGTTTGTGTTTGGGGCGGGTTTTGCAACAGGACGCCAGAAACCCTCGTGCGCTTGGCCTGCAAGCACAGTTAGACAAGTCGTTCGCGGAGCTTTCATCGGGCCAAGGCGAAGTCAAGACATTACCGGTCGGCTTCACGCACCCGTGAAACGAGACGCGGACTCAGGCATCATCGCTGCTAGAGAGTTCGAAAATTGGCTCGAAGGCAGTGGCAAAATCGTAGACGTCGTCAAAATCTTCGCGTCGATCAGCCTCCGATTTTTTCATATGTTTGATGCGAATGAGATTATAAACGATTTCGCCAAAGTCACCGGTACCACGCACGCCCCAATTATTAAGCACCGTCTTGGCCATGTAGCCGAACTGCTCCAACGCATATTGACGAATGGCTTCGCTGAGTTGTTGTCCGGTGATATGGTGCTCGCCCTCACCACCGTG
>JBBQRC010000175.1:0-8622 GCA_038215215.1 Pirellulales bacterium | reverse complement strand
ACTGCTGGTAGCTTAAATCCGGGAAACGTGCGGCGACGCGTGGGTCATGCAGACTGAGATAAGTCAGACGTCCGCCTGCATCGAAGCGCCGCAGTCGCTCAACCTGAGCACGGCAAAAATTGCAGGTGCCATCCCAGATCACAATTGCGGAACTATTGACATCGTCTGGATCCGGCAGATCGACGGTGGCTTCTTTCTTGTGCATTAGCAGTTTCGCAAGTTTGAGGATACAAAAAGCTCGGCGAGATTGCGCCAGTTTCGTGCGGATACTGATCGGGTGTCATTCAGTTTATACCCGTCAGCCAGAGTTGACCTTCACTAACCACACAGAAATCCACGTTATCGCGTCCCCTTGCGAGCTGGCAAGCGGGCCAAGTCTCACGCAAACGAAGCGAACGAGCGGTTCGGGCAACGCGGTAACGGAATCTTCCACCATGACAGCCGAAAAACGTTGTTCGGATTTAAGGCCAAAGCTTGACTTTGGAAATTACATTTTTGTTTCATGTTTGTTGCACGCTTCATCGCCGCTTGCGTAGTAGTATTCTTTTAACAGCAGACGACGAGGCTGACTTCGCGGTGTGCTGGTCCAAGGCTTGTGGACATCAAGCTCTTGAGACCAGCCGAGCCGCGTATCGCAAACTACCGTGGACTGTTCGGTGGACGGATGGTGAGAGATCGCCAGGGGCAACCGTCCACCGAGCTCCACGGAATTTCTTTATTGTTTGTTGATCAAACATCGATCGCAGGCTCTCCGACGCGAGTGGCGGTAGCGGTCGCCCGCTGGGTGCCGTAAGCCAAGACGAGACATCCTAATAGGGTGGTTGCGCCACCGGCGATCAGCCAACTGACTGGCAGGTGATCCCCTTCAGCCACCGCGTAATCCCATTTAGCCAAGGCGTCGCGGTAGTGGTTGAGCGTAAACTGTAGGCCATTGTGCACGGCATGTAAGATCATCCCCGGCCAAATGGAGCCTGTGCGTAAGGCGATCCAGGCCAGCAAGATCCCGATCAAGGTGGTCGGCAAGAATCTTTCGGCCATTAATACGCTGGAGGTCACCACATGCATGAGGCCAAACAGGACTGAGGAAATGAGAATGGCCGCCCAGACTGACCGGCGGCTGAGCGAGCCCAGAACGAATCCACGAAAGAACAGTTCTTCGCAGACCGCGGGTGTGAATGCGAATACAAACAACACAAAAAAGAGTGACATTGAGCGCAACTGATCTGCAAACTTAGCGACTTCTGCAAATCGTCGAGTATCGACGGTGCCAAAGATCAGTTGGCTGTAGAAAAAGACTTCGTGTGCCAGTGTCCAAACGGACAATCCCAGCATCAGCATCACCGGTAGCCATAGCGACCATTGACGACGGGTTCCAGCTACCAATTTGAAGGTGGTGCGGAACCTGATGCGTCGGTACCAAGCCACAAACGATGGCAATCCCAAAATGAGTGCAAACGAGACGGCGGCCGAGATGGCCAGCCGTGTGGAAAGTTGTGAACTTGTCGACGGTAGCACGCTGGACGCAACGAAATACAACGGGAAAAGCAGTGCCATGGTCATGGCCATCTGATCCGGTTTGGGATAGTTACTGTACTCCGATGGCCGCCGTAGCAAGTCGCGCCAGCTTCCTTGGCTCCCTTGCAATGACGCATCGGAACCAAATAGCCGACTGGCCACTGCCAAGGCTGTGGCCGCATAGATGCCGGTACAACAAACGGCGACCGACGCGGTATTCCATTCGACCGCACCAGTCAGCAATTGCCGCGCGAGCAGCACAATGTTGACCAGGGGAACCGTCGCGAGCAACGTCGTGAAGCGTATGCCAGGAAGCAGACTCAGGACTCCTGGAGTGAGCGCCAGTAACATGACCGGGATCAGGTACGCCTGCGCTTCCTTGAAACTGCGGGCGAAACTGGTAATAGCCAACAAGAGCGCGGAGAAGAACGTAGTGAATAGAATAAGCAGTGCCAGCACCTGGCCGACAATTCCCGCAGACAGGGTAGCGTTACCGAACAAGAGGTTGCCAATGCCGCTGGCCCACAGCGTGATCGTCATGGCTAGCAGGTTCGCCAAAGCCGTGAGCAATGAGACGGTGACGACAGCACTGTACTTGGCCAGTAGCAATAAATAGCTTGGAGTCGGAGAAACCACCAGGGCTTCCATGGTGCCCCGTTCGCGTTCACCGGCTGTCAAATCAATGGCGGGATAAACGGCACCCGCCATGGTCATTAGTACCAGTACTAGCGGAATCATGGTGGCCAGCATCTCCGAATAGCTACTCGGAAACGAGACCGGCGTGGCCTTCAATTTAAGTGGTGCCTCGTAGTCGCGACCGACAAAGCCTTTGGTGATGGCATTGTTAAACGCGGTCAGACAGCGTTCGAGCATCTGCAAGGCACGTTCACTCGTAGGATCTTGCAGGCGGTACAGGACCTCGTAATCCCCCAGAGAGTCTAAGACTTCCGTTGCACCGAGCGGTTGCGCTCGCAACTCGGCGGATTGAAGCCATTGAAAAGGCGAGCGCGACGTGGCCGCCGCATTGTCTTGCTGGCCGCTCGACATCACTCGCCCGCGTGATTTGCGGACAATCATTAAGTCCACACTTCCCTGCTTTAAGATCTCTGCCGGATCGCCGTCGATCATCAGTATCTGCGGCTCGGGAACGGCGGAACTTAACGATTGATCGCTGATTGTTAACTGGCCGTCAGTCGCTTTTTGGACCGATTCAATAAATACAGGGGCGGAATCGGGATCATGAATCAGCGCGTAACCCATTAGTATAAAGTCCCTGAGCGGACTTTTGTGCAGCTCCGCCGAGAAGCCGAAACTAACCGTTTGCTGGGCCTTCTCCGTGGCATTATTGAGGAGGACGCGATTGAGCACCAAGCTGAGCAGCGGATAAATCAGCAGAGGCATGAGCACCAACGTAATCACGGTGCGGCGGTCGCGAAGTGACTCGCGTAACTCTTTCAAACAGAGGCGACCAAATCGTGCAATACTAAAGTGAGGTGAGTTCACACTTGCACCTCAGCGTCAGCTTGAGCAGCATTGTTCTGCTTCATCATCGCCAGGAACATATCTGTCAGATGCTGCTTGCCGGTCGCCTGCTGGATTTGGTTCAACGTCCCTGCGTACATGAGCTCGCCACGATTCAGTAGCCCGAAGCGATCGCAGACTCGCTCGGCTTCGTCCAGTCGGTGAGTGGAGAGCAACACCGCCTTGCCCAAGGATTTCAGATGCGCGATGAATTCGAAAACCGTTTGACTCCCGACCACGTCCAAACCGCGCGTCGGTTCGTCGAGCAGCATTACGGGGGGATCATGCATCAGGCCACGCGCGAGGATGACGCGCTGCTTCTGACCGGTGCTTAAGGTGGCGCAGCGCTGATCCATACAGTCCTTTAACTCAAGTTTTTCCACCAACTCATTCAGCCGAGCCCGCGCTGTAGCGACCGGGACCGCATACAGATCGGCAAAATACAGCAACATTTCGCGAACACTCAGCCACGGATAAACGCCATCGTTGGTCGAGACCATGCCAATACTCGAACGCACAGCCAACGAGTCAGGGCCTGCCTGAATACCACCTACGGACGCGTGACCACTATCGGCCCGCAACAAGCCCATGACGATTCGTAGGGTGGTCGTCTTACCCGCACCGTTAGGCCCCAACAAGCCAAAGACTTCGCCCGCGCTGACCTCAAACGAAACCCCATTAAGTGCTTTGACAATTCGGCCAGCCCATTGGAAATGTTTGACCAAGTCGCGGGTAACAATCAATTCATGGGTCCGATCGGGCTGGGGAAGTGACTAACTGGTTGATCAGGAGGTTATTTGAGAGCACGTTTGGCTGCAGTCCCACGGACCTGCCAATTGGGGTGGTCGACGTGGGCTCCATCCAAGTACGCTTTAGCTCGGTTGACAAGTTCAGTCTGCTCGGACGCCAAATCACTTTCCTCTGCCAAATCCCCTGACAAATCATAAAGTTTGATCGGGCCGCTAAACATAGGCTCGCGAATCGCGACCCAGTTATCGAATCGCACCGCCTGCCGTGAACCCTGTTCGTAGAATTCCCAATACAAATAAGGATGTTTTTTTTGAGCCGTGGTATCCGCCATCAACGTTGGCAGGAAACTAACACTGTCCAGATTCTTGGGCGCCTCCGCCCCCGCTACCTGGCCCAAGGTCGCAAAGAGGTCCCCGAAATACGCGACGTGGTCCGAGGTTGAACCCGCCGCAATTTTTCCAGGCCAGCGAGCGATAAATGGGACCCGAATGCCCCCCTCGGTCAATGCGCGTTTGATACCGGTCAACGGACCACTGGGATTGAACCTCGCCAAATTGTGGTTGGCCTCGTTGTGGGGGCCGTTGTCGCTGCTAAACATCACTAGCGTCTGGTCATCAATGCCCAGCTCTTTGAGCAAGTCGAATAATTTGCCGATGTCACGATCCATACGGCTAATCATGGCCGCCTGCCCTTTATCCGGCGCTGGCCAATCGCGATCCGCATAAGGTCCGAAGTCTGGAACTTCAGCACCATTGCCACGCATCCTTGTCGCTTCGTTGTTAGCATGCGGAATCGTCAGCGCGAGATACAAAAAAAACGGCCCACTCTTGTTTGTACGTACAAACTCGAGCGCTTCTGCGGCAAACAGGTCGTGCGAGTAATCGACGCGTTTTGTCGCGGATCCTCCCAGGAATCCCGCCGCCTGCCCCGGCGGCAATTCGACCTCGTTCCGCAGTGGCACACGCTCGGCATTGCGATACAGAAACTCGGGGTAATAGTTGTGGGCGTGAACTTGGCTGAGGTAGCCGTAAAATGAATCGAATCCCTGACGCAAAGGAAAGCCAGGTTGATCGACTTCCCCCAAGCCCCACTTACCAATTAATCCCGTGCGGTAGCCCACGCTTTTCATCGCTTCGGCAACCGTAACGTCCTCGTCGCGAAGAGATTGAACCGAAGTATTGTCCGAACCCGCGTTTCCCCGCACGTGAGTATGCCCCGTGTGTTGTCCGGTCATCAGCACGCTCCGGCTGGGCGCACACACGGTGCAGCCCGCATAGAACTGCGTGAAGCGGAGCCCCTCGCGGGCCATTTGATCTAGCCGCGGAGTCTGAATGACTTGTTGGCCGTAACAACCCAGATCGCCATAGCCCAAGTCATCAGCCAAGATAAAGATCACGTTGGGTTTGGCGGCCACTGCCACAGACAATCCCGGCTGAGTCATGGAAAACAACAACCCGATGATGGTGGAGCTTATTGTAAAAAGTTTCGTCATGGTTACACCGATCCGTTGAGTCACTCGCTGAACAATGGGCAGACCTGCGTCATACATTTTCGAAACCGCTTGCAAGACCGCTGGAAATCTGTGCCCCGAGACGCCACGACGCGCGGGCTACCGAAAACATCGCCAGGAGTAACGCAAAGTCAGGGCCACCGGTCGTCAAGTGACGTGTAAGTCGTTTACCGCCGCCTTAACCAGCCCTTAATGTTAATGTCTGCCGCCAGCCACTGCGAGCCGGCGCATGTGGAGTGCGGTGATTCATCACCGCTTTGGCTTCTCCTCAACGTCCAGAACTGCTTGGCTGTTTTCGCGCTGGGTCGCGACCGCTGGGGTGTCATTAAATTCACACACGGGTGCTGCACACGCTTGAAAACGAGTCTCGGCTGATAAGACCATAAATTATCGAGTGGCCCTAACCCGATAGTTTGGATCCACTTTCGGATATCGCCGCAAATCTTCCGGTCCTCAGGAAGCGAATGCACAGTTCGGCGACTCGTGGACGGAATAGGACTGCGGTGTGCATCCCAGGTACTTGAACGTAATCGGTCGTCCCCGCTAGTTGTGTAGCCAACTCGCCGACCACACGATCCCCCGTAGCGGCGATAATCCCGGTCTCAACCGGTAGCATTTGCGGCAACTGATTTACAAAACTGTCCTCTAGGTCAGTGAGCTGGCGGAGGGTTCGCAGAGAACTGGGAAAGTAGGCAGAAACGACCGTAGCCACATGGGAACCACGATTGGGTGGAGTCAACATGACCACGCGCCCCAGATGCTCAAACCGATGCTTGACAAGCATGGTACGAACCAAAATCGATCCCAGGCTATGAGCGACTAAGTGGAATTGTTGGCCCGCCGCCGCGGCATCGAGTTGGCTCAACCACTGGGCGAGCGCTTCGGCATGCGTCTCGATGTCGTGCGTCAGACTGCGGTAACCCCAGTTCAGCGTCGTAAAACCAGCTCGTTGTAAACGCCAAGCGAGCGGTTGCATCAACGCCCAATGAGCACCGAGTCCATGGATCAAGACGACGGACTCGACTCCCACTTTGCTGCCCACGGGCGTACTCTGTGCTGCCTGCTCCAGCGTCACGGAATAGATCCTAGCTTCAGTTTCATAACCTGCACCGCGCCAAAGCTCCGCTGGGACGTTACGCTGAACTGCACACCTTGCTTGAGCAGGGAGTCCTCTAGCACACGCATTTTTGCCTCCAGTCGCGGGCGACTGCCACGGTAGACGAACCAGTGCATGACTGGCTCCCTCAAGGAGCTCTCGCCAGCATCGCACAATTGCGCTCCCCAGTACTTCGGCTGATTGACCAGCGCACGCACAGGTACTGAAGTCCCTTCACGCTTGATATCGTAAGCACCTGTCAACGGAAACGCGAGGTATTCGGCAACTGCTGGCTCGAGCGGCGGCTCAAGCGAGTTGGCCTCAATGAGACCGCTCGCGCAGAAAACCCTTTCATCGACTGCGATCTGATCGGATATCCAACGCGCCGCGGCGCGCCAGTCCTCCCCACGCAGCCAGCCGATCAATTGCCCCTGACGCCATTGCTCTGCAGTTCCTTGAGTAATCAGAAGCGTTCCGATGGTGATGCCAAGGGTTAACGCACGCACATGGGTCGAGTGAATCTGCATGAGTTGATGCGCCGTGATCAAGACGAGAGGCAGAGCGCTGACGATCACAAACCGTCGGTGAAACAAGGGAGCCAAGCCGCTGGCGGTCAGACCCCACGCTAGAAGCCAGGGGCCGAGCAAAGCGGCCCACCACATCCACTGCCACGCCTGCTCCGATTCTTTGATTGTCCCTTTTTTGGCAGGCTTGTATCCTCGCGATCTACACAGCCGCTCGACCAAACGAACGCCGAGCACTGGCAGTAATAAAGGGAGTAGCGGGAACAAGGTCACCACCGCAAGTGGCGTAACGTTGCCCGCGAAACTCGCCCACAACTCGCGTTTACGCCACACCGGAGCGGCGAGTTGAAACAGTGGTCCGGACGCGAGCGCTACAAGACAACTGGCCAAGATCCACACGCTCCCTACCAGGGTGGTGATCCTGCGCGTCGCCAGGGGCGACGTCGTGGCGGGTAGATTCAAGCGAAATCGGAGCAGCAGTACTGCACCGGCTATCCACTGCGATAAGACCGACAAGCCCGCCGTGAGGTGTAGGTACAGACTGGTAATGGCCAAGACGGTCCAGGCGGCCATCCAACCGACGCGAGATCCAAAGCCGGTTGGCGTTTTGCTCGGGAAGATAAAAATTGCAGCCACGCAGCCCCAGCCCGCCAACGAAACGCACTGGACGAGCGCATACGGACGCCCTTCGGTCGCGAAAAACCACTGGATGCGATCGAGAACCAGCCACAGCAACATGCCCGGTACCAGCAGTGGATGAAGGTGATGTCGCCGACACTGGCGTTCCAAATACCAGCCCAGCCAGGAGACACTCGCCAGCCAAGCAGCAAGCGAGGGGAGGCGTAGCAGTACTTCCCGCCAAGCAAATCGATGAGAGCCGGGCGAGTCGTGATACGCTGGGGAAAACTCACCAACTGTCCGCACAAGAGCGGCTAATAGCCAAAAATAAAGTGGCGATTGATTGCCAGCTCCCGCACGTTCGGCAATTTCTTCCCAACTCCCAGAAATCGACCAGGCGGTGTGCAATTCGTCCAACCAGAACGATTCAGCGACAGCAGTCGCCAGGATCGTGCCGACAAGCACGACCAGGGCCAGGTAAGCGCAAATCAATCCCAGTTGACGTGACCGCGCACGCGGAGGACTTGACGTGGGTGCGGTTAAGTTGTGCAATATAAACCGTGGGGAGTATGGAAGACGAGCAGGTTAAGCAGTCGGTTGTCGAGCCCGTAGGTCATCGCGGCCTGAGCGGTTGATGATTCGTCGCTGACCAAAACCACTATTTGTTACAGTGTTTTGTTATAGTGTTCGTTGATGGCCGCGGGTGGAGCGACTGTCAATCGCATGTCCGAAGTTGATATTTTCTTGTCTCGTTGCGGATTTTACAGTGCTGACGTCGCGTTTGGGATGACTCGCGCCCGCGCTTGGTACAACTGTAACAAGGAAACTCCTCATGTCGCAATTCATTCATCCCATGGTAGTTTTTCTGAATGCACGTGATTCGACTTCGTGAGCCGTGGGATGTTCGCTCTGGCTCCTCCAATAACGAGTGGATCTTCACTCGTAAGTTTCACAGACCGACGGGTGCCGAGTCCGACTCGATGGCACTGGAAATCACGCTGGCCGATGCCAGACACTTGACCGTGCGGCTAAATGATCAAGCCGTCTGTGAATCACTGAGCGATCCCAAGGTCGTTCGCTTGCCGATG
>JBBQRC010000174.1:0-8673 GCA_038215215.1 Pirellulales bacterium | reverse complement strand
AGCCGTCCGCAATGCCCTATTGAACCATTCTCGGAGGGCAGATGCAAGTTTAGTGGATGCACCAGCTTAAGGGATCAGTGCTGCAGCACCTGTAACGAATCCCGCTTGTACCGCGGCACCACGTAGGCTGAGTGGGAACGGTGGGATCATGTAAGGCGCGCAATCGCCAGGACGATAGTAACCGAGCGCGTGTTGGCATTCACCCGGTGGATGAATCCCCATCTTGTAAGGGAGGATAAGAATGTTGCCGAAGAAGTGGGCCGAGCTGACCAAAGGTTGAAGCACGGGGCCAACCTCATGACCATAACGCTCCAGTTGAACTTCTTCGAAGTAGAGTGGCTTGTGACACAAACCCGAGGCCTTCCATTCGACGGCGCTGGCGATGAAGTTGCGGCCAGCGTAGGACTCGTATCCGAAGCCACATTTGCTGGGTATGTTCCAAGCGTCAGCGATGTACGCGACGTCGATATCGCTCAAGTCTCGTAGCGGGATGATGCGCTCGGTCCCGTTAATATCGAGGACAACGTAATCGTTCCGCAGGTCGATCAACCTGCCCGACGCGACCACGACGCCAGAGTAATCGGTCCACTCGCGCACCGGTGCTGTGGCGGCAAAGTCGAGTCGGCGTTGCTGGCTGTCCGCTTGAGCTTGTTTACCTTTGTCGTACTCCGGAGACACATTCAGGTTGATATCGGCCAATGGTTTGCTAAACGGGCGGCCGCGGAGTTCGTTGCAGGAAATCGTGTTGGCGCGTTTATCGAGTTTAGGGATTTCAAGACTACTGCGTGCGTCATCCGGCGTAACTTCCTGCGAGGGTTGTCGGAGGCTATCCTCGCCGCGTACTTCCCGTTGTTTGTCGAAGGGACTGGGTTCCTGATTTGCGCCATCGCCGCGCAGATCGAAGAATGGATTTCCCGACGCGGGATTGGACTGAGTCTTATCGAGCGCTTCGCCGGGCATCGGTGGCGGCTCGAGGTTGGACAGAGGATCGTGCAGTAGTTCTCGCGGAGGACTGAGCGCTTGCGATGGCGGCAGCGAAGGGAGATTTGCAGGTGGCAACGCGGGTGGCTGTGTGTCCCCAAAGGGATCGCCAAACGTAGCTGACGAATTGCTTTGCGACTGGTAATTTGCCGACCGAACTTGGCCCGCGCGGAGCGGATTGGCGTCCCAACCCGATGCTGCGACCACCTGCGGTTGACGCGTGCTCATCGTTCCCTGCGCCGCAGTTGCGGCGGTAGTCGCCGAAATAACGGTTTGTTGGGGGCTGTATTGCCCAGCGGAACCCGCTGTCGACAAGTCGGTAGTGGCGGCGGTTGGCCCTCGCGAAACGGCACGCCAGCGTAAAGTGACTCCCGCTGGAGCTGTTTGTGGCTGCCCAGTCGACTGCGAGCCAACTGGCGGCGAACTCACTGCAGCTTGGCCTGGCAACTGCTTGGCGACGTCGCTCGCCGGCAAGCGTGTCGGTTGCCAATTGGGTTGTTGAGCCAGCCCTATTGAAGGCCACAACGAACAACCGCTGAGCAACGTCAGTCGAAACGCGGGCAGACAGGCCCGCGTTTTAGCTGATATCGCCCGGCGAATTGAAATCGGGGCTGTAATTGGGTGCTTCCTGCGTGATGGCAATGTCATGGGGGTGGTTCTCTCTGACACTCGCTGGCGAGATCTTTATGAACCGCGCTTCCTTACGCAATTCATCTATATTTCTTGTACCGCAGTACCCCATTCCGGCTCGCAGCCCGCCTACCAATTGATAAACGAAATCTGACAGAGCCCCTTTGAATGGGACGCGGCCCTCTACGCCTTCCGGTACGAGCTTTAACAAGTTTTCGCTTCCGGACTGGCGATAGCGTTCGCTTGAACCTTTTACCATGGCGCCGAGCGATCCCATGCCGCGGTAGACTTTAAAGGTCCGACCTTGGTACAAAATCGTTCGCCCTGGACTCTCCGCTAAACCGGCAAACAAGCCGCCAATCATCACTGCGCTCGCACCTGCCGCAATGGCCTTGGTGACGTCGCCACTGTAGCGGATACCGCCATCACCGATGATTGGAACGCCTGCTGGCTCAGCCGCTTTACTCGCGTTGTAAATCGCTGTAATCTGTGGAACACCAACTCCGGAGATGACGCGCGTCGTGCAAATGGAACCAGGTCCAATTCCCACTTTGACAGCATCCGCTCCGGCGTCGATCAAGTCACGACAGCCTTCGAAAGTGGCCACATTTCCAGCCACCACATCGATCTTCCATCGCTTCTTAATCTGCTTGACAGTCTCGATCACGTTTTTCGAATGACCGTGTGCGCTGTCGACAACCAGAATGTCTACACCACGGTTGATCAATTGCTCAGCACGTTCGAAATCGAAAACCCCCACCGCCGCACCAACGCGTAAACGTCCCCCTGTGTCTTTGCAGGCATTGGGATAACGTTTCATCATGTCAATATCTTTGATGGTGATGAGTCCCGTCAGTTTGTATTCATCGTCCACCAGTAAAAGTTTCTCCACCTTTTTATCCGTTAAAATCTTCTCAGCTTGCTCAAGCGTTACAGTCCCCTTGCCAGTGACTAGATTTTCGCGAGTCATGACGTTTTTGATTGGAGTTGCGGAGCTTTCCAAAAAACGCAGGTCGCGGCGCGTGATAATGCCAGCTAAACGCCCCGAGTCATCAATGATGGGGACACCCGACACATTTTGCTGATCCATCAGCTCGCGGGCCTTGGAGACATCGTCTTCAGGATGCAGAGTCACGGGGTCCGGAATGATACCATTGGCGCTGCGTTTGACTTTGGTCACTTCCTCGAGTTGCCCCTCGATCGACATATTCTTGTGAATCACGCCCAGTCCACCCACTTTGGCAAGCGCGATGGCCATTTCGCTTTCAGTGACCGTGTCCATCGGACTGGAAAGGAAGGGGACTTTGAGCTGGATGTTGCGAGTCAGTTGCGTCGAGACGTCGACTTCTGCTGGCATGAGTTGGCTGTAACGCGGCTCCAGGAGAACGTCGTCGAAAGTAATGCCGTTGTAAGCGAGTTTGTCATCCACGGCGCGCGCACCTCTTGATTCGGAGTGACCGCTTTCGATTGGCTGCAGCAGGGGCCGATTTGATCGCGCTTTCCGCTCACTTTGGGAAGTGGCCCGATATCAGGCGATAACCCGGAGCAATGCGGTTCGAAAAGCTAGATGGTCGATTTTGGAAACCCCGAATTATGGCGGCTTGAGCTGTTTCCCGCAATTGGCCATGACTGCGACGTCGTGAGTGTTTGCAGCACTAAATTAGGAGTCATCGCGGCTGTCCGAATGACGCTGGTACCAGCGGGCAGCTTCACGTTCCAGTCGTTCGGAAGCGGGGTCGCGTTGATCGCGATACCATCGTCGGTAGGCCCCCGCAGTTCACGCGCGACTGAGTTCAAAATGCTTTAGCACATTCTTGGTAATCAGTGGGCTGCGGCCACCCTTGGGCGCCGAAAAGCTATTCCAACCGCTGTGAATCATTTGGGGATAAGTCACATACAGATGATCGGCGGCACGGGTAAGTGCGACGTACAATAAGCGACGCTCCTCTTCGAAACCTTCGCGTGTCTCCGCCGAACGTGCAAAGGGAAGCATCCCCTGAGCGACGCTCAAGGCGTACACAACGGGCCACTCGAGCCCCTTGGCAGAATGAATCGTGCTGAGCACCAGCGGCGGCTCTTTGGGTTGGGGCGTAGTGGGGTCGGCCAGCTCCGCGGTGCTGTTGGGCGGATCAAGGGTCAAGTCAACTAACATTTGCCCTCGGGTTTCAAATCGATCCGCCATCAACAGCAACTGCTCCAAGTCTTTCTTGCGTTGAGGCGCGTAGTCGTATTTGGCCTCGAGCAACGGCTCGTAAAATTTGAGAACCCGTTCCAATTGTTTGGAGAGTTTGGCAGGCTGATTATCGGCGAGTTGTGTCAACAAGCGGACCAGATCTTTCCAGATGTCACTCGATCCCGAGGGCGCCCGGACTTGTCCAAGCACACTGATTCCAGCAGCCGCGATTTCTAGAGTGGTCAAGCACTGAGCTGCTTTTTTGGGGCCGATGCCCGGAATGAGCAGTAAGACGCGCAGTGCGGCCACGGTGTCGCGGTAGTTTTCGGCAAACCGCAGGAAAGCCAACAGGTCTTTGACGTGCGCGGATTCGGCAAATTTCAAACCACCATATTTGACATAGGGGATTTTCTCGCGCATCAAATTCGTTTCGAGTGCAGCCGAGTGGTGGGAGGCACGAAAGAGAACGGCTTGTTGGCGGTAGGGGATTTTGGCACGGTGATGCTCTTTAATCTTGTCCACAATCCAATCCGCTTGGTCGTATTCCGTCTGGCATTCGACCAGCACCGGTCGGGTTCCTTGCTGCCGATCGCTCCACAGATCCTTTTCGTACCTTTCCGCCGCCTCGGCAATGACGGCATTGGATGCGGCCAGCAGTGGTTGCGTGCTGCGATAGTTCTGCTGGAGCTTGAGGACGACGGCGCCGGGGAATTGCTCAGGGAAATCGAGGATATTGCGCACCGTCGCAGCTCGAAAGGAGTAAATGGATTGCGCATCGTCGCCGACAGCGGTGAGTCCCTCTCCGGAAGGGCATAAAGCACGCAATACCTGAGCCTGCAGAGGATTGGTGTCTTGATATTCATCGACCAAGACACATTCAAATCGCTGTCGAATCATGGGACCAACCTGCTCATTCAACAACAGGTCACGCATGGAGATCAGCAAGCTATCGAAATCAGCGATTCCCAGCTCTTTCTGGTGCCGCAGATAATCGTTGAAGAGCCGCTTAAGTGGATCTTCGTAATCGATGTAATCGGCATACTGTTCCACCAGCACTTGCTTGAGCGGCTTTTGGCTATTGACCTGGAAACTGTGAATGCTGAGTGCCGTTCCCTTCTTGGGCATGCCCGGGATTTTTCCCTTGGCATACAAGCGTTCAAGCATGTTTCCCATCAGGTCTTCGGAGTCGCTGCGGTCATGCACGGTAAAACGCGGTTGAATACCAATCGCTTCACCAAAAATTCGCAGCAATTTGACACTGGTGGCATGAAAGGTCCCGGACCAAATCCCGCGGATGTCCAGGCGGCTCTCAATGTCTCCCAAGCCTCGCAGGCGTTCGAGCATTTGCTCTGCTGAGCGTCGCGTAAATGTGAGCAGCATGATCCTCGCAGGGGCGACACCTGACGCCAGTAGATGCGCTACGCGATATACCAGTGTAGTTGTCTTGCCGGTGCCTGCTCCTGCGACAATCAGCAAGGGGGCGCGGCCGTGCCGGACCGCCACCTGTTGTTCTTCGTTCAACTCGGCGGGTTTCGATCTTTCAGACGTTTCGGTAATCTCGGGTCGCACGACCGATCCCGATCTACTTCTTGGCATCCGCGCTCAGCTTGTCCTTAAAGACTTTCTTGAACTTCTCAACTTTGGGCCGCACGATCGCCATGCAGTAGCCCTGACCAGGATTGTTGCGATAATAGTCCTGGTGATAGCCCTCCGCTTCATAGAACTTGGGCATGGGGCTAATTTCGGTAACGATCTTGGCAGGAAACGCACCGGATTCGTCCAGTTTGTTCTTGTAGAGTTCGGCGAGCTGCTTCTGCTGGTCGTCGTGATAGTAGACGACCGAGCGATATTGAGTACCTGTGTCTGCACCCAGTCGATTCAATGTGGTCGGTTGTAGATGCATGACACTCCACTTTGAGAGAATGGCTCGGAAGCAACCGTAAGGATGAATTCCACGTCAACGGCAGGTAGGGCAGAGCTACATCAACTCTCGCGCACCAAGCCTCGCTCCCTCATTATAGCCGCATTTGCAACTCGGGAAGGGCTTGGCAAGGAGCGGAATAATTCCGATAACTGGGTCGGAATACCGTCGCCTACCCTTAAGAGTTCGAATTCCATCATGCAGTCACCTATTCCCAGTCAGGCCGCGTCCGCTGATTCGATCGAGCACGTTGTGAACGTGTCGCTTGCCGAACGGAGTTATCCGATTTATATCGGTCGAGATCTCAGCCGTTCCTTGCCAGTTTGGTTGCAGGCCCAGTGTGGTAAGAGTCGCCATGTGGTGGTGGTGTACGACGAACATGTTGCGGCCATTGCGGAGCGTTACACCGGGACGCTCAGCCAAGCGGGTTATCGCTTGACGCGACTGGTCGTTTCCAGCGGCGAAGGATCAAAATCGATTGCCGAAGCCACACGGCTGTGGGATGCCATGTTAGCCGACTACACGGACCGTGGTTCGTTGGTCCTAGCAATTGGTGGAGGAGTTGTCGGCGACCTTGGCGGATTCGTAGCCGCTACCTTCGCCCGGGGTTTGCCTTTGGTGCAAATTCCTACCACCCTTCTCAGCCAAGTAGACTCAAGCGTAGGCGGCAAGACGGGGGTAAATCTACCTCGGGCCAAGAACATGGTGGGAGCCTTTTGGCAACCCAGCCTGGTCGTCATCGACACCGCTTCGTTGGACAGCTTGCCGGAACGGGAGTTCGTCTCCGGTTTGGCAGAAGTCGTTAAGTACGGCGTGATCTTGATTCCGGAGTTGCTGGATTTTCTCGAGCAGAACGTGGCTGCTCTGCTCCGCAAAGACCCTGTGGCAATCGCTCATATCGTGGCCCAGTCGTGCGCGGCCAAAGCACACGTGGTGCAACAAGATGAACGTGAGACCACTGGGGTGCGAGCCATACTGAATTACGGCCATACCTTTGCACACGCTTTGGAGAGTGTGGCCGGGTACGGCAGGCTACTACACGGGGAGGCGGTTTCGATCGGCATGCACATGGCCGCTACTCTGTCGCAACTACTTGAAAGGGTACCTGCCGGTTTTGTGGCACGGCAAAAGAGTTTACTCGAAGCCCTGCGCTTGCCCACGCAGTTTACGGAAGCTGCGCCCGACCTGCTCTGGCAGGCCATGCAGCACGACAAGAAAGTGGAACACGGCCAGTTGCGGTTTATTCTGCCCACGCGTTTTGGTCATGTCGAACTCGTGCCTGCAATTACCCAATCACAAGTTCTCGCCGCCATCGCGACCGCTAACGAATAATGTGCAGCTTAAGTATCGCTCTCTGGGTTCTTCCTACGCAGTTTGATGTTCAGGAATTCCACGAGCAGAGAAAAGGCCATCGCAAAGTAGATGTAACCTTTGTTGATGGGGGTACCGATTCCCTCGGCGACAAGCATCACTCCGATCAACAAAAGGAAGTTGAGTGCCAGCATCTTGATGGTCGGATTTTGATCCACAAATCGCCCCACCTGATTTGCGAACAGCATCATGACAAGAATTGCGATGACGACGGCGAGGATCATGATCCATAACTCATCAGCAATCCCCACAGCGGTGATAACGCTATCAATCGAGAAAATGATGTCCATCATCGCAATCTGTGCCAGCACGGCGTAGAAACTCGGCTGCTTGATCACTTGGTGTCCATGCTTGTCTTCGAACTGCTCGTGGATCTCACTGACGCTTTTAAAGATGAGAAATAGGCCGCCAACCAACAGGATCAGATCACGTACGGAAATACCATCGAATTCCTCCCAAGCCTCCTGGTCAAATTCGCGGGTGGCGGTGGCAGCCTCTGCCTGGTCATCCATAGGAGCGGATGGCTCGGACGTGTCGGCTTGTTCCTGCTTTGACGGAATACGTAATGACACCTTCTTGTGGAAGTTTTCCTTGACCGAATCGAGTGGCAAGTAGTCCGATAGGGTGATGAGGGGCGTGTCGAGATGGGCGATCCAGAAGATCAGACTCAGGAGCAAAATACGCGTTCCGAGGGCTAGCAAAAGACCCCAACGGCGACCCGGGCTTTGCTGAACTAGCGGTAATTTACTGGTCAAGATCGAGATAAACACGATGTTATCGATCCCTAAGACGATCTCCATGAGTGTCAACGCGACTAAGGCAACGAGACTTTCAAACATAACGGGATGTTCCGGTAGGAATAATGCACCCAATCGCTGCGCAGATGATGAATAAAAAGCTAGGTTTGATTCAAGTGCCTTGGCAGGCGTGTCGTTGAATCAACACGGCCATGCAAGCACCAGCCTGCTCCTGGTTCGCCAGTAACGCACTGGTAACTCGGGTGGCCCCATCCATGAGAGGAAAGCCAGGGCGGAAACGCTTCTCGCAGTCGCTGGGGTGGTTGAAATGACGATTATATCAATTTGGCGTTCACTTTCGGCGCCTCGGTGGACGATTCCCACGACAAGCGGCAGAAGGAGTCGGCAGGTTAATGCGGTTGGGAGACGAAAGCGTTTTTTAACGACTGCAACTGCCGCGCAGGCAAAAAGGGCACGGTAACAAAAACTGAATACTTTCGAGTTGAAACGCCAATCAACAGAGTACATAAATGCCTGCAAATGGCAGTTAGCCCAAGAACCGGATTCAGTGGGCTTCCCCATCATCATGCGAACGACTCGGGTCAGCAGGATAGGACTCGCCGCATACCAAGTTAGCGTGTAAGGCACACTGGCAATGCGAGCAAAACCCCTAATATTAATCGTTGTGGCTCTTGGATGCGGGATGGTAGCCGCTGTGGCGGTTAGTAAAGCCGTCATGGATCAAGGCGCTGCTGCACCCGAAGAATCTACAGTTGAAATTTTCGTGGCGGTAAAGGATCTCCCTACCGCGCACAAGCTGACTCCTGACGTTGTCAAACTCGAGCGCTGGCCGCAAAGTC
>JBBQRC010000173.1:0-8688 GCA_038215215.1 Pirellulales bacterium | reverse complement strand
AATGGCGACGTGCGCCAGAAGAATCAAGCTTGGCGAATAGACGAGATACTTTTCGTACATGCTTGGATTTCTGGGTTGGTGTAAAGGGGTCAGGAGTCAATTGTGCCAACCACCCGCAGGGCCGTTCCGGCCATTGACTCCTGACACGAATGGTACGGGGTTAAGCAATTTGCGAGTCCCCTCTCCCTTGTACTCAGGGGAGAGGGTTAGGGTGAGGGGTCGATTTTCCCTGGGATTCGGCCCCCTCACCCCAACCCTCTCCCCCGGAAATACCAGGGGAGAGGGAGCGAGATCTGCTTAACCCCGTGCCATTGACTCCTGACCCCATTACCCCAACGCCTGGCTCAATTGAATCGTGAATTGGCCGATTAGCGGAAGATGGTCCGAGGCTTGGCGGGCTAAATCGGTGTGGCCGACAAAGACATGTGACGCGTCAAGTGCCCCGCGATAATAGATACCATCCAAGCAGCGGAGGGGATAGATGGCTGGAAACGTGCGTGCTTTGCCTACGGCCGATTGAAAACCCACCGGCGCAAAATGTGACTTACCAAGCGATTGCCATACGTCATTGAAGTCCCCGGCAATAATAGCAGGTGTGTCGCTCCGACAGTGTAGGAGCGTATCACAACTAAGTAGCCGCCTGACCTGCAGGCGACGCTCGAACCCTGCCAAACCCAGATGCAGGTTGGCCAGAATGACCGTTCGCGAATGTTTCGATCCCGTCAGCGTGTCTGTGTCAGTCAAGTGCAGTTTGGCGATCTGGGCGCGGCGGCGTTTCTTCGGACGAATGGTGAGTTCGACATCTTCCGCAAGTTGCAGTGGCCAGCGACTGAGGATGGCGTTACCGTAACTACCCCACTGCACTTTTACGTTCGATTGAAACAGACGATGCGGAAAATCGAGCGCGTCCCCCAACCAGTCGATTTGACGGTGATGCTGCGAACGAGCAACACCGTCATCCACTTCTTGCAGCAGGACAATGTCGGGCTGGTAGTGGGCGATCGTAGCGTAAATGCGCTCGGGCAAATACTTGCGATCGACTCCACCGATGCACTTATGAATGTTGTAAGTCATCAATCTGAGCTGCATTGTCCGCTCTACCGCCTACTTCAGCATCTACTCGAAGTTCGGCTTGAGGACCACGACGCCGAGCGGTGGTAGTGTAACTCCCATCGATGCAGGTCGACCGTGGTGAGGGATCTTCACCGCTTGGCAGCCAGGGAAATTACCGACGTTGCTGCCCGCATAGAAGGACGAGTCGCTGTTAAATATCTCACGATAGAAACCCGCTCGTGGCGCTCCGATGCGATACGCCGTCCGTACGACTGGCGTAAAGTTGCAACAGACGATCACGTAGTCGCTGGGATCTTCTGCTTTGCGAATGAAGCTGGTAACACTATCTGCACGATTCATGCAATCGATCCATTCAAAGCCTTCTCCGCGGAAGTCGACTTCATGCAACGCGGGTTCGCTGATGACCAACTTGTTTAGATCGGCAAGCATTTTCTGGATGCCGCGGTGCGTATCCCACTCAAGTAAATCCCACTGGATCTCGGAGTCATAGTTCCACTCGTGCCATTGAGCGAACTCGGAGCCCATGAACAGCAGTTTCTTACCCGGGTGCGTCCACATGTAAGAATACAGCAGTCGAAGATTTGCAAATTTTTGCCACAAATCCCCAGCCATCTGACTGATGAGTGACCCCTTGCCGTGGACCACTTCGTCGTGCGACAGCGGCAGGGCAAAGTTCTCGGTGAAGGCATAAATCAGACTAAAGGTTAGCTCGTCGTGGTGGTGCGCACGATGGATCGGCTCATGACGCATGTAACGCAGCGTGTCGTTCATCCAGCCCATATTCCACTTGACCGAAAACCCTAAGCCGCCGCTTGAGGTGGGCCGACTGACGCCGGGCCAAGCGGTTGATTCTTCCGCCACGGTGAGCACGCCAGGATATTGCGAGTGAGCTTGCTCGTTGAATTCACGCAGCATGTGAATGGCGTCAAGATTTTCCCGACCACCATAAGGATTCGGTATCCACTCGCCAGCATTGCGGCTGTAGTCCAGATACAACATGCTCGCGACCGCGTCCACGCGAAGTCCATCAATGTGGTATTTGTCGAACAAGAAGAGCGCATTGGAAACGAGGAAGTTGCGGACTTCGTTCCGTCCGTAGTTGAAAATCATTGTTCCCCAGTCAGGATGCTCACCCTGCCGTGGATCTGCGTGTTCAAATAACGCAGAGCCATCGAAACGACGCAGACCGTGTTCATCTTTGGGAAAGTGAGCCGGTACCCAGTCGAGGATAACGCCGATTCCATTTTGATGGCAGTAGTCAACGAAGTACATGAAGTCTTCGGGCGTTCCATAACGACTGGTTACACCATAATAACCAACCGTTTGATAGCCCCATGAACCGGTAAAGGGATGCTCGCTTACCGGCATCAGTTCTACGTGCGTGAATCCCATTTCGCGGCAATATTCGACCAACTGCTTAGCGATAGAGCGATAGTTCATCCAACCATGATGGCCGTTCGGATCACGTCGCCAGCTCCCCAAGTGCAGCTCGTAGGTGTTCATCGGCTGCCGTAGTGGATCGCTAGCGGCACGACGCTCCATCCAAGCATTATCTTGCCACTCATACACGTCCAGATCGGATACTATCGACGCGGTACGCGGGGGTAGCTCAGCGTAATAACCATACGGATCCGTCTTGTCGATCGTTTGGCCGTCGCAGGTGCGGACGCGGAATTTGTACTTCTGCCCAACCGCTAAGTTGGGGACAAACAATTCCCAAATACCCGCGGGAATGTGTTTACGCATCAAGTGCTGGCTGCCGTCCCAATGATTGAAGTCGCCGACCACCTGCACGTGTTGGGCATTGGGAGCCCACACGGCAAAATTAACTCCGATCTGGTCATCGATCGTGCGTGGGTGAGCACCCAATTTTTCGTAAATTTTCCAATTTCGACCCTGGCCGAAGAGAAATAAATCGAATTCGGTCAACAGCGGCTCGACAGCGTAAGGATCTTGCATCTCAATTATTTCGCCGTTTTTGGAGGCAACACGGAGGTGGTAATTCACGGATCGGTTCTCATCCACCGGACAAATCGCTTCATAAAACCCGGAAGGGTGAATTCTGCGCATCGGACGAATTTGACTGTGATTATGGTCCACCAGCCAGACTTGGTCACTACTGGGTAAAAATGCGCGTACGGACAATGCACTTTGATTTCCGTATTGGATCGTATGTGGACCCAGCAACTGAGCTGGATTCTCGAGTGTTCCTTCGACTAAGCGGCTAATTCCCTGCAATGATAGCTGAGTTCGCACCGACGGCTCCATTTCGTGTCAACAAACCCCCAATCCGGGCGGCGTGGAGGCGGTTCGTTCGCCATCTTACGCAACTTGGCTTGGAGCGTGAATGTGAATCCTAAATGATCTGCAAAAAATTTAAGTCCAGACCCTCTACCCTGGCCCGCGTCATGCGCTGTCCTAGCCAGGAGAATAGTCAATCTTTCCTATGTTTTCCCTTTTCAACTCCCCGCCTGAACCGCGCTATTCCCTTGAGCACTCAACCTGGCTCTAAACTGCTGAGCCAGCACAACATCTTCTGGCTGAACGCCTTCGACTACGATCGAAGCGGTAGTCCGCGGTGTCCTTCACGTGGGAGCCATCACGGGCGCGGAAGCTGCACGAGTGGTTCTCATGCGGAGCCAGCGCAGCCAGCCCAGCACCCGTTGCCAAATCCGCTGATGAAAGTGAAACACGGGGATCGACAAGCGGATTTTTGGCCTCCAAACACCATTGTTAAGCAACGCCACCGATATGGTCCGCGGCGCTGCGATAGCCCGCTCAGCTCGCTTGTTTTCAGTCCGTGACAGCAGGCGGGGCTCCACCACGGCGGCTGACTGGCTCTCAAAAGCACGTGGCAAATGCGGTTCATCGACCCGCTGGATCTTGCCGCTCTTTGCCCGAATGCTGCGATTTGCCGACTCGTGATTGCCAAGGAGCGGTGCGAGAGTCGGAGCGTCTTTCACGGAATGTTCGCGGACGACGTGCACCGCGGCACTTTCAGCAGCGTCGCTTGGGGTCACCAGGTCGAGCGGACGCGATAGCAGCGACAATTCGTCTATCTCAGCCACAGTCTCGACCATCGCTTGGGCGAGCTGCGATTGAAGCAGCCGACAGGTGATCTGATGAAATCCCAGCGCACGATCGACTCTCTGCCAAAGGTCGGCGTTGCGAATCGGGCGCTGCGATCCGAAATGCTCCCAAGTATATTCCGCTTCACGCCATTCGTTCAGTCCATATCGTAACCCACGCGACACGTAACGACTGGTCGTCACGAGCGTCACATGGCTTGGTTGCTCCAGGGCCTCTAAGCCGCGAACTACGGCTAGCAGCGCTAATCGATCACGATGAACCGAGGCCTCAGCGTCCGCAACTTCAAGCCGTTCAGGGCCGTCCAGTCGCTCGAGCACAAAATGCCAGCGACCAAATCCTTGGTCACCGACCGCACACGCTTTGGTGCTACTGAGGTTCGTATCGCAAAACAAAAGGAAATGGGGTTGATTGACGACCATCTTGCATTCCTGCGATCACGCGTAATCGCACTCTGTGGTGGTATGCCAAGATTCGACAAACTTTGAAGCCTAGGAATTCTTCACGTGGGGCATCACTTGAGCTGTCCGAGCGGGGCCGTAAATAACGCTAACAGGGCAGTCCAGCGTTACTATCCATCCCAATCTTCCACATGGGCAGATTGAAATCGATATTCTCGTCAGCAGGTGAACGTGGGAAATCTTTGGCGACGAGCCCATGGGGCGTGGGCTTGGTTAAAGTTGTCGAATCGAACCCTTTCCGTGGCCGCTAGCCGCAGTTGCACTTAGCCAGCAAGCGTCGTACTGCGGTGTGTCCTTCTCTCGTCTGGCTATGAATGTTATCGGCCTACATCCAACGCCAACCCTAGCTATTGCCAATGTTAAAGTTCCCCAAGCTGTTACGGACTACCTAAAAAGCAGATATTACCACATGTACGGTTAAGTCCGTAAATGCACGTTCGTGCCCTGGTTTGCTTCACTACTCGACGAATTAGCAGCCATTCGTAAGAATTACGCCGCCGGTATAGGGCGTTTTAAGTTGGCTTTTCTAGGAATGCAGGTTGCTTTGCCAAAGGAGTAGATGCCGATGGATTTCGTTTGGAACGACGGTGGGCGAGCCGCTTGCGGCTTCGTAGGATCAACAGGGGATTGCGTCACTCGGGCTATCGCGATTGCCACGGGAGCCGTCTATCGCGATGTCTACGAAAAATTGGGCGCGGCCGCTCAGAAATCCCCCCGCAACGGTCTGCCAACCGCAGTGGCAGCCAGCTACTTGGAGGAACGCCAATGGCAAATATCATCAGAGGTAAAGCTACCGTTTGATGTCCAACGATTGCCCAAAGGAATCGTCATCGTACATTTGGCGAAACAGAACGGAGAAGGACGGCATGGGCAACATCTGACGACCGTCATTGATCACGTCGTTCACGATACCTGGGATCCCAGCGACGATCATGGCTACGTCGTGCTGAGTTTCTGGACCTCCGTCTCGATCGGGAGCGATAACGGCCAAGCGGCGCTCACGACTATGCCTGTCACCGCCGCCCGCCCTGATTTAACGCAGTCCGAGTTTGATAAGATCCTGAGCCGCCTGCGAGCACTCGATCGAACGGCCAGCAACAATGCCAGCACCGAGGGAGAGAAACACAACGCCCTGCGGATGATGCAAAATCTCATGCTGCGTCACAATTTGAGTCGCGATGATATCCGCGATGACGATAACGTCGAGCAAGTTCGCTTTACGCGCATCGCTTGCCCTGTAAATGGACGCAAAGCATGTGCCTGGGAAAAGAGCTTGGCGCATTACGTCACCTTCTACATCGTTCCAACCACTCAATGGTACTACTCGGCGACGGGACATCGCACTCTGTTCTGGTTCTACGGTCCCCTCGACGATGTGCGCAATGCCATTGCTCTGTTTCGCGAATTGCTCCTGACCATCGCAACTTCGGCAACGCTCCAGTTTGGTGGTCACACGCGCGGCAGTGGAGCGTCCTACGCGGAGGGTTACGTGCAAGGCTTACCACGTTGGTCAACGCAGCCTACGCCCCCATCACAACAGACTCTCAACGACGGGGCGCTGATTCAACTGCGAACGTTATCGGTCCAGTCAGCCGCCAAGGACTGGCTCGATATCGAATGCAACGTTCGGCTGACGACCACCCGCGGTGCGGGTCGCTATGGACATGATGAAGCGGCCGCCCATCGCGGTAAACAGGATGGCGCGACCCAACAAGTCAACGTCCCCAACACACCCCTGCGCATCACTCAGCGGTGACTTTTGTATCACATTAAGATCAACCTACCTCAGAATCGTTCCGCGCAGGACGGGAAGTCAAATCCTTATTGGTTCTGACCGTCTTTGTAGCAACCATCGCCGTCAAAAGTTAGAATCGTGATGTGTGATAGCCAAGGAGTACACCAAGCCAACACAGATCCCTAGTGATTTTATCCCCTTCGTGAAGCGATTGATCGAGTCTCGCAGATACTTGTCCGAGGAGGACGTGGTGGCGGAAGGATTAAGAATGCTGCAGGCCCGAGAAACGCTCAAATCTGAGGTCGAGAGGGGGTTCAATGAACTCGATGATGGGCAAGGTTCGAACGTGGCATAGAGATTGCGAGAGTCATTCACGGAAGTCGTGACACCAACAATCTTTAGGGCAAATTAAAGGGATCAGCTTCTTTGGCGGAAAAGTCCGGGACACAGCAAATTGTTATCTGTATCCGCGCGGCATCGCTGGGCAAAACTGCTGTGTCCCCAGTGACCCGAAAGGCAAGCCGTAAACGATCACACTACGCTTGGCACAAATCGAATCGCCCCGGCGTGCCGTCCGCGCCGGACCTTACAAGCCGATCCGCCGCTACGACGACAACTCGTTAGAACTGTTCGATTTATCCGCCGACCTCGGCGAGCAGCAGAACCTCGCCGCCGAGAAGCCAGCATTAGCCACGAAGCTCAACGAGCAGCTTGACCGTTGGCTTCAGGAAACGTCCGCGCAGATGCGGACGCTCCGCAATTGAACTTGGAGTATCGGGAAGTGATCTTCGGCAAGCTTGAGTGAATGGGAGGGATGCGCGACATTCGTCAGCGCATCGTTAGCGAAGCGTCGCTGACGCCTGGGGGGATTCACAAGTGGACTGGTTGCGCCGGAGTCAGACAGAAGCTCGGGGACACACGAAGCTCGGTCACAAGATCATCCTTAACGCAAGCGATTGAAGTCTATCATACCTTGGGCAGTCCAGGTTTGTTGGTAAGCGTCTATGAACAAGCTCTCGCGTGGGAACTGGATCAAGCGGGTTTGGCTGTTCGTCGACAGCTTGATGTTCCACTTAAATACAAGATTCAGATAGCAACACCGCTGCGGATTGACCTGTTGGTTGTCGATTTGGTGATCGTAGAATGCAAGGCAACTTCGCGTTACAACGAAGTAATCGAAGCTCGAGTGTTGACGTATTTGCGATCGATGCAATTGAAGCTTGGGGTGGTGTTCAACTTTGGTGAAATCTATGTCAAGGACTTTTGCATCGCGTCGTAAGCGGACTGTGAGACGACTACTCTTTCCTCTTCCTGCGCGTCTCTCTGGCTCTGCACCTCTGCGCTAAATTCAGCCGGCGCAAGGCGGTAGCGTGACGAATTAAGGGCCATCCCGCGTGCAGCGGAATCACCTCGCCATAGAATTACCAGAACATGATGACTCGGGACTTACGTCGCAACTACTTAGTGGCGGTCGTGGTGGTGGACGATGTCGAGATTTTAGAAAATCGGTGAGCCCATGGCTACGGAAGCGCTAGCTAACCAAGAGCTCGCGAGCGCGCTGCCGAGTTTTGTAGCGCTGCGAGCCCCGACGATCGCGGTGGGAATCGATCACATGGGGCCGACCGGCGACGATACAAAATAGCCTGCCGAAATCACGGACCAGCTCCGTCCATATTTCCGCACTGATACCGAGCCTACGGAAAACCGGCTCGGCGCTCGTTGGCGTCGAGCCTCGCTGATCGCGGTGAATCTGCCGCGCGGTCCAATCCAACAATTCAACGTAGCTTGCCACACTCATCGGTAAAAATCCCTTGTCGCTCGCTCGATGCCCGGCCGTGTTTACACAAGGTCCCAGTGCATCTCCAAGCTCGTCAATCAATAGCGGAGCAAGAAAATCGCTGCCGATTCGCAAGCTCCCCGGTGCTTTCTCCGGCTTGCAAGCAGGTGCGTGTGAGTCAGCTGTGGGTGGCATTGGTAACGTCTGCTGTTGCAAGTCCAGCGCACGCTGCTGCACCGACGTAAAATCACTCGTCTCGATCGTCTCCGCCATCGCTGCGCGGATCGGATTCAAATCCACATAAGCGGCGCACGCCAGTATCGCGGTCTCGTCCAGCAAACGCACGGCGCCATAACGAGCTTGCCAAAACTTCCCAACCTCGCCATCCTCCCTGTTGGCACGCTGTGCAATCTTCTGCGACAGCAATCGGATCCACCATGAAATATCACTCAGCCGCAAACGGATCGTTCTTAATTTATTAGGATCGTTGCAGATCGAATTCAGTTCGAATTCCGAGGGTTCCAGCGGATAATTCTTCGCATCCTTGCGTTTCG
>JBBQRC010000172.1:0-8765 GCA_038215215.1 Pirellulales bacterium | reverse complement strand
AAGTCCATAGACATCGAAATCGAGCGCGCGGCCGGCTTTGATAAAAACGTAACACTCGAAGTAACTTACTCCCACCTGAACACCGTCTATGGCAATTCGCTACCCGATGGCGTGACCATCGATGCCAAGGCGAGTAATACGTTGCTGACGGCAGCCGCAACCTCGGGAAAGATTACTTTCAAAGCAGCCCCCGACGCGTCTCCAGTCGAGAGGCAGCAGGTCGCAGTCATGGCGAATGTATCGCTCAATTTTGTAATGAAAGCGACCTACGCGAGCGCGCCGATAACAATCAGTGTTTCCAGCAAATAGTGCAACCATACGATTCCGCAATGGCGCTGAACTGGTGGGCGTCCCGCTTCGTGACTTAGTGAACGATGCAGGCTACTGGAAGTGAAGGTATTCCGAGCGCCGGCGAGCGTCGACGATCGCCTAGCGCCACTTGGCCGCTTCGGTCGGGTTCGTCATTGCCTCGTACAGGTCCTCGACTCGCTGACGACTGGCGGCGACACCCCAGCCGGGCACGCCAACGGCGATTTTGATTGCTGCCGCTGATTCCAAAAGAATCGGCTCCGCTTCGGCGTACTTCCCTTGCCTTCGAAGGCAGTCTCCGTATCGCGAATGAAGTTCAGCGACCAGCCAGTCTCCCTTCCACATCCGCTCTTCGACCGCATGATAACACTCGAGTAACACCGGTGCGGCCGCTGTGGGATCGTACTTCCCCTCCAACACGACGGTCGATTCGGCGATCAGTGCCGCGAGCGTTTGGGTCAACTCGGGCTTTTGGGCAAGTCTCAACTGTGACAAATATCGAGCCACATCCGGCCATTTTTCTTGCTTGGCGTACATCCGAGCCATGAAAGCAAGTGTCCGCTGTGTTTCATAGTGAGTCGGGCCGCGGACCTGAAGGCGATCCGCCAGTACTGCCAAGTATTTGGTTTCCGCCTCCGCCCACCTCTCCTGACCTTCCAGTGCGTAACTAAGCAGGTTGATGTTCATTAGCGTATTGCCGTTGGAGGCCCCGAGTAACTCGCTGCTCAAATCGACTGCCTCGCGGAGGACGGATTCGGCGTCCAGGAATCGGCCGAACGCGATTTGCGCTCCGCCCAAATTGCTAAGGTAAGTTGGCAATTCCGAGTACCGTGGGTTGAGCTTCCGCCATCTGTCTACGAGCGATTGATAGACTGGAATCGCTTCCGCTGGCCGGCCCGAGTAGACCAGAACGATTCCGAGGTCGTTGTCAATAGTCTGAGTTTTCGCATCATCCGGACCCAGTGCATTGTGCGCGATACGGCTCGCTTCTCGACGGAGCGAGATGACTTCATCGAATCGGTTCAAGTGAAAATAAACCTCGGACAAGTTGTTCATAGCTTCGGCCGTCTCAATGTGTTCGTCGCCGAAGAACCGCTTACAGTCCGCATAAGCTTCAAGAGCAATCGCTTCTGCATCGGGTCGTGGCCCTTGGGTGACGAGCGCCCGCACGTACCGGTTCCGGACTCTGAGAGATTCGGGAGCATCCTGGTTGCTGAGGCTGGATCGTATGACCCAAGCGCGCCGAAAGTGCCGCTCGGCTTTATCGTAAACTGCCAAGTATTTGACACTCCCTGCGAGTGCAGTCATTCACACCAATGCAAAAGATGTACCACTTCTTCGCTAAAGATCACCCTGCCACTTCCCCTGTAGCCCGCGCACTACCTAGTGAAACCCTGCGATTTCCCCACTCATGCATCGTCAGCTACGGACGCCCTCCCCGACCGCGCATGGTTAAGGTGGAGTGTTCCCATTTCCCTTATTCGCAAGTCCGGGAGGTCGCCTCATCCTGCAACTGGTCTCTCGCTAGCGACGGCGTAGCTTGAGGAGGTACATGTCGGAATAGGCATTATTGGTTCGAAAATAGGTCGCCAATGGATCGGGATCGAAATCGACGGTCCGGTAGTAGGTCCCAACGAGGTACAAGGTGCCAACGGCATCTACGGCGATACCATTTCCTAAATCCGAAGCCTCGCCGCCGAACGTGATAGCCCAATCGGTTATTCCCGAAGAACTCAACATGGTGACTACTACGTCGCTACCACCGTGAGTGGTGTAGGTCGTTCCGGCCAAGGCGAAGTCTGAACTGAAAGTCCCAATCGTGTAGATACCCAACGAATCAATAGCCAATGCGTTTACAGATCCCCCTGCGGTCATGCTCGCCCATGTGTAGCCTAGATTGGGGTTCAGTTTCTCCACGAAACCGTTCGAAACGGTGGTTGAAGCTCCAGGCATTCGATATTCGATTGTTGAGCTCGGATTGAAGTCGATGGCGCCACGTGAGTTTCCTCCGATCACAATCGAACCAAGAGAGTCGATTGCCATATCGGTGATATGAACGTTAGAAGTCGATGCTTCTTGGGTATTGGCAATTAGCGGCGCGACCGTGCTGAATGTTCCTGCCGAAGTGAGCTTAAGAATGTATGCGTTGGTACCGCCTCCACTGCTTAGCACTGTAGAGCCGGTGACATAGTTGGTCTTTTTGGGATCGGGATTGAAGTCAACCTTACCAGCGAATCCGCCAGCGACGTACACATTTCCCGAGGCGTCGGCCACCACCTTGTTCGCGGAGGAACCGTAGCCCGAAATCGATTTGGTCCAAGTCAACGACCCGCTAGGGCTGTATTTTCGAATCTCCGCTCCATTGGCGAGCCACGCACCGTTGCTATATAAATAGGTCGTCATGCCAACAGAAAGGACGTTTCCACTGCCATCGACCGCGATTCCTCTACCAAATTCGCGCGAGGTCGTTCCCCATGAACGAGCCCACAGAAAATTTCCATTAGTGTCCAACTTCGTCACAAAGGCGTCAGAATCTCCGACGGCCGTCAGTTGAAACGATCCGAAATCCGCTTGCCCAACGAAATCTCCCGTGAGATAGACATTGCCTGCTGTGTCAACTGCCAAGTTGCAACCTTCTTCGAGGGGGTCATTGGCATTGGTGCTGCGTACATAATCGCTCCCCATTCGCCTCGCCCAAAGAAATTCATTGTTCGGGCCATATTTAGCTAAGAAAGCATCGTTCGACCCACGGGGTGTCAGCACATCTGATCGATCGGCTCGATCGACCGTGGGATCCATGTCCGTCTCAAGTAACAGCATCCCGGTCACGTAGCTGTTGCCAGCACCGTCCACCACATTATCCAAAGGATGGATCGGACCTGTGTCGTTCCCCACGGTGATTAGCGAATCGAAGGACGCATCAAAAACTTGGCGTACCTCTAGGCATTCCATCCGCAATGCGCGTTTTTTCAGATGCCTTTTCCGTTGCTTACCAGATTTCCGGGAATGACTGAATAAAGCGTGGGTAATTGCAGCAATGAACATGGCACATACTCCTAACTCAGATTTTGGACAGATGACTTGAGGGACTTCGACCTGATCACTCGGGAACTGAACGCCTTGGACCACAATTGTCGGACCGTCGTCTAACGCTCTACAGATCAGTGCGGATTCGGCGCCAAGATCGGCTCATTTGAAATCTGAAAAAACCTAGTTTTCATCAAATAGCTGAAAACAAACTGGCCAATCGACTCGTCTGCGTCCCACCAGGACGATTAAAATGTTTCGGTAGACGGTAAAAGCCACGCCAAAGTTCGCTCAAAATTTCTTCAGAATGGTTTTCCTTGAAATGACAGATGTCACCCAGCTGCTTGAGCAAATCGAAGCCGGCGACGGAGCAGCCACGGAAAGACTTTTGCCCTTAGTTTATGAGGAGCTACGGAAGCTCGCTGCCCAGAAGTTGGCGAATGAAAAAGCTGGGCAAACTTTGCAAGCTACGTCTTTAGTGCACGAGGCTTATTTGCGGCTCGTCAAATTCAAGCCAACTCAAGGAGATCATTCAGCCATCACTTTAGAGCTGCCATCGGCTTCTCAATTAGGCACTGAAAAATCAGAGAAATGGAATGGGCGTGGTCATTTTTTTAGTGCTGCCGCTGAGGCTATGCGACGGATCCTAGTCGATAATGCGCGTCGCAAGCAGGCTGAGAAGCGAGGTGGTGCGCGAAGTCGCGTTGAGTTAACAGACATGGTACAAGCGGAATCGCTTGCACCCCTGGAACTGCTGGCTTTGGACGAGGCGTTGCAACAACTTACTGTTGCGTATCCGCAGCATGCGCAGCTAGTCAAGTTGCGCTTTTTCGCTGGTTTGACGATTGAGGATTCAGCTGCCAGTCTAGATATTTCGCTGGCCACAGCCAAACGTCATTGGGCTTTTGCCCGAGCCTGGTTGTTTGGCCAACTTGCCGAACTTGACGCAAAATAATCTTTTGCATTCCCTGCGTTTAGTTGAGCTGTGGGCGAGCCATTTTACGCACTGTATGTTGACAGACACGCAAACAGCGTTCCTTTACACTGACGTTTGCGGATGTGTGGAAAGAAGCTTAGTCACCTGGGGGGAGTTTCGTGCCAGTTGAACCAAACCATCATCTCGAGAGCATTTTTGCCAAAGCCATAGAATTGCTTGACCCCGACGAGCGTCGATTGCTATTGGACCGCGCATGTGGGCAGGACCCCGAGCTTCATCGAGAAGTAAAACGCTTGGTGGATAACCACTTTAAAGCGGGCCAGTTCTTGAATCGAGTTGGTAAAGAGTTGCCAGACACGTTCTTAGAACGGCCTGTCGCCGCTATTGGCTATTGCATCGGCCGCTACAAGCTGATGGAGCAGATCGGCGAAGGAGGTATGGGGGTGGTTTACGTCGCCGAACAGGTAGAGCCCGTGCGCCGTAGAGTTGCGTTGAAAATAATCAAACCTGGGATGGACTCCAAACAGGTGGTCGCACGTTTTGAAGCGGAACGGCAAGCTCTGGCCCTAATGAATCATCCCAACATTGCCAAAGTGCTGGATGCGGGAACTACGGAATCCGGTACACCGTTCTTTGTCATGGAGTTGGTCAAGGGTGTTCCGATTACAGAGTTCTGCGACAAGCGTAAGCTCGATCTCCACGCGCGATTAGAATTGTTTGTCAAAGTCTGCGAAGCGGTGCAACATGCACATCAGAAGGGAATTATCCACCGGGATCTTAAGCCATCGAACATCCTCGTCGAATTGGAGGATGTGCGTGCAGTGCCCAAGGTTATTGACTTTGGCGTGGCCAAAGCGATCCAACAACCGTTAACCGAGCATACGTTGTACACAGGTATCGGACAAATGATTGGTACACCACTGTATATGAGTCCCGAGCAAGCCGAATTCAATAGCTTGGATATAGACACGCGTAGCGACGTTTACACACTGGGAGTCATTCTATACGAGCTAATTACGGGCAGCACTCCCTTTGATCGAAACACATTGAAGCACGTGGGCTTTGATGAAATGCGACGCATTATCCGCGAGGTCGAACCGGTGCGCCCTAGTTCACGAATTAGTACGCTGCAAAAGACAATCGCCACCACAGTTGACGAAAGAAAGCGAAATTCCGTACGACGTCTAAACGCGTCCATTCAGTCCGAATTGGATTGGATCGTCATGCGCGCACTCGAAAAAGATCGCACCCGTCGCTTTCCCACCGCTTATGCGCTTGCAAGTGACATCTCTCGATTTCTCGCTGGTGAGCAAGTGGAGTCATGTCCACCCACTTGGAAATACCGGTTGTCGAAGTTGGTCAAAAAGCATCGTGTTGCACTATTCATCATGATGTTGGTCATCGGTGGACTATTGGCCACGACGATTGGAACGGGGTGGCAAGCTCTGCGGGCGATGGGTGCCGAGACGGCACTGTTACAGGAACTGACGAACGTTCAACGACAGGAGCAAAGGACCCGTGAAGCGTTGCAGAAAGCAGAAGCGGCGGAAGCTGAGCAACTTCGCCTTCGCGTCACTGCCGAGGCGCTGGCAGAGCGCGAACGCGCATCCGCCGTTAAACAACGTGAACTAACCGACAAAGCAACTTGGGCACGCTATCAAGCTGATATGCGATTTTCAGCGTTGAAAATTGAACAGCATGCAAACTCGGATGCGCGTGACATCCTGCTTCCTCATTTTAATGCTCAAGCTTCGGGAGCGGATCAAGCCTGGGAGTGGAAACACCTTTTAGGACAAGCCGCTAACGGAGTACGAGGCTGGAAGAATACTAAAAGTGAGTTGCGTGGGGTCGCTTGGAATCATGCAGGTAACGAAATAGCCAGTGTAGCCTACGACGGCGTATGCCGAGTTGTATCGGCCGAGACTGGGCAAATAGTCAGGTCGTGGCAACTAGGTCGGACGATTCTTTGCAGCGTTGCCTGGTCACCGGATGACCAATACCTAGCCTGGGGCAGCGCTGCATCTGAAAACATGATCCGAATATGGAATCGTAAAACGGACCAGGTTTTTGAGTGTCGAGTCTTGCCTGAAGACAAAAACGGTTCCGTTTGGGCTATTGACTGGTCGTCCGACTCATCGCGTATTGCCGTAGGCTGTTTACAGCCCATTATATGGGCTAAAGTGGAAGGCGAGCGGTTACAAAATGTCAAGATTTACGAACGCACAGCGGACGACCAGTGGATCCCTATTGCCAACTTTGCGTCGGATAGCAACGTACGTTGCATTTCGTTGAATTCTGATGTTTCGACATACGCCATCTTATCTCAAAATGCTTCCGTCGCTTTCTGCGATGCGATCAATTTGGAGCTCGAACACCGCCTTGAAGTGTCGAACGTTGTTTGTGGCGATTGGATACCCCACAAGTCACAATATATTTGCGGGCTTTCAAATGGCCAATGCTTGATTTATGACACAGTTTTAAAACAGGAAATGCTTCGCTTTCCTGCGCACCTTGGTAACGTTGAAGCCATTGCCACCAGTGCGGATGGAAGCCGATTTGCCACCGGGGGAGACGATGGAGCGCTAAAGGTTTGGGCCACAAAAGATCAACGGCTAGTTTTCAGCAGTCAGCCACACAGTGGAACTATCACATCGCTTGCCTGGAGTCCCGACTCCCGCCAGCTCGTAACTGTAGGAACAGACGGATTCACCTTCGTTCACTCTCTGGACCCGACAGACCAACATCAGGAATGGGTCTGGGAAGGAGTTACAGCCGACTTCCGTTGGACGGCTAACAATTCGCTTCGATTGATTCGCAACGGTGATGAAATTATTGATACTAATGCTCGAACCGGTGAAGAGTTGCGCACGAGTAAAATTCAATCGCGGGGTCCCATCCAACATCTGAATCGAGATTGGGTATATTCGAATGTTGACAATTTAGGACAAATAGTTTCAATCGAAAATCCATCTGTGAATTACGTGACGGACAAGCAAATGTCTATTGCGATTGCTCCCGATGGAAGTTCTGTTGCAATAGTGGCTAAAGACTTAGACAAGGTAAAGATTTTTAAGAATACCGGAGAGTGGTCATACCTGCAAAACACGAGTGAAATACGGCATATTTCTAAAATGGAGTATTCAAATTCGGGACAGCGGCTGGCAATTGCAGGTAACGGGACTGTCATTGATGGCGGCTTTACGATGTATGCAGGTTGGCTGTACACGGCAAATTGGAAAGGCGAACCTGACTATCGACGTGTTCGCGTTGGCGATCGGCGCATCGAAGCTAGCGCGGTCGCCTGGTCTCCTGACGATCAATGGATTGTAGCAGCCAATGATGAGGGTCTGTGCGGATTTTATAGTGCACAGAACCTCACGCCGATCTGGACGCGAAACCTTCATCGTGCTCGCGTCAGCCACATCGCATGGCATCCCGGTGGGCATCGGGTTGCATCGGCTGGGAAGGACCTTAAGGTTAATCTCTGGGAACCTCAAACCGGTGACATCGTGCTAACTTTGCCTGTTGAAAAACCAGTTACCCAACTAGCGTTCTCGCCCGATGGAACGATGTTAGCCGCAGCACTGGACACCGGGAAGATGGTTGTTTGGGATTCCCTCGCCGGACAGAGCTTTGCAGACTCAAAACTGACGGTTGATTTGTTCGAAAGCTATGCTTTAAAGGATTTAATTCGGCAGGAAAAATGGAGGGACTTGCAAGCGTTTCTTAATCGCAAGCATACATTCCCTCAACCGCTGGTTGCCGTTGAGCAGCTCGAACTGGCCACCATCAATGCCTACATGAAAGATAATGAAAAGTATAAGAATACCTGCCAATCTCTGATGGAGAATGCCGACGAGATCACAGATAATGTTGATGAGTATTATGCAAGCTGGGCGTGTGCAATTGCTCCTGAAGCCTTGAACGATTACTCCGTCGCTATCGAGTTAGCAAGTCAAGTAGTCGCTAAAGAACAGGAGCGCGAAGCAAGTAAACAGATTAATCTACCCAGTTTCCTCACCTGCCTGGGAGCATTGCAGTTTCGTAGCGCGCAATTGCACATGGCTCGTGAGAATTTAACCCGTGTCGTATCGTTTCCTGAGCGAGACGCAGTTCGACCACCCTACGCCGAGTACTTATTAGCGCTAACTTGCCATGCTCTACAAGACTCTGAGGCGGCGCAGCGGTATTGCAAAGATGCCGATCGAATCGCTGAACAAATGCTACTCGATACCAACATTCAATGGCGTCGCCGCTTGGCAATTGAACTCTTTCAGCATGAAGCGAGATCCGCCATTTCAACTCTGCAAAAGTAATTCTGTAGTTTGGCGGCGCGGCGACTCAGCCACTGGCGTTACGCTTTTTATCCAAGTGGAGTGACCAAAGGTGTCCAGCCGATTGTATAGGCGGACCGGGGACACAGCCGGGCGCACCGGGGGCGGACCGGGGACGGCGGACCGGGGACACAGAAACGGACTGGGGACAAGAAACG
>JBBQRC010000171.1:0-8801 GCA_038215215.1 Pirellulales bacterium | reverse complement strand
ATGTTGAGATCGTGCACTGGTTCCACCAAATTCTCCAGTTGCAAGATTCCGACCTGCATCAGATCATCAAAAAATTCGAGCTTCAGCCTGCTCGGCTGGCCAAGGACTTTACCGAATCCCTGGATCGACTTCCACGCGGTGCGACGAGTATCTCGGACTTGTCCTCACATGTCGATGAAGCGGTGGAGCGTGGTTGGCTGTATGCCACATTGATGTTTGGTCAATCGCAAGTGCGTGTTGGCCATTTGATTCTGGGCTGTCTCAAGACGCCGGCTCTACGGAACACCTTGCTGAGCATTTCGCGCGAATTCGAAAAGATCAAGGTGGACGAACTCTCCGCAGAATTTGTCAATATCGTGGCAGCTTCGCCGGAAGAGCACCTGCAGAGCAAAGAGGGTGGCAGCGGCGGTGGTGTCGCGCCGGGCGAGGCGAGCGGCGCGATGGCTCCTGCCGGAAGTGGTCAAGATGCGCTGAATCGCTTTACGGTCGATTTGACCGAACAGGCGCGAGCGGGGAAGATCGATCCTATTGTGGGCCGCGACGAAGAGATTCGTCAGGTCGTCGACATTCTCATGCGGCGGCGTCAAAACAATCCCATTCTAACTGGCGAAGCTGGGGTTGGTAAAACGGCTGTTGTTGAAGGATTTGCCTTAAGAATTGCGTCCGGTGATGTGCCGCCATCGTTGAAAGATGTCTCGTTGCGTTCCCTGGATGTCGGCTTGTTACAGGCCGGTGCGAGCATGAAAGGAGAATTCGAAGAGCGTCTCAAGCAGGTGATTGAAGCGGTTCAGGCCTCGCAGAAACCGATCATTCTATTTATCGATGAAGCGCATACTCTGGTGGGTGCGGGTGGAGCGGCAGGGACTGGCGACGCAGCCAATTTGCTCAAACCCGCTTTGGCGCGTGGAACGTTGCGGACAGTGGCAGCGACCACCTGGGCTGAGTACAAGAAGCACATCGAAAAAGATCCTGCCTTGACGCGTCGTTTTCAGGTGGTGCAGGTCGACGAGCCCTCGGAAGAGAAGGCCATCCTAATGATGCGCGGCTTAGCCACGACTCTCGAGAAGCACCATCGCGTGCAGATCTTGGACGAAGCCATTGAGGCCGCAGTGCGGTTATCTCATCGCTACATTCCTGCTCGCCAACTACCAGATAAATCGGTCAGCTTGCTCGATACTTCCTCGGCGCGTGTGGCCATTAGTCAGCACGCCGTACCAGCGGAAGTTGATGACTGTCGACGACGCATTGAAGCGTTGACGACGGAGTTAGAAATCATCGGCCGAGAGAAAGCGGTAGGAGTGGACACAGATGCACGTGAACATGCCGCCCGAGAAAAACTGCTCGTCGAACAGGTCCGCCTGGAGGGGCTTGAGGATCGCTGGAAAACGGAAAAGAAGCTCGTCGAGGACATTCTCAAAATCCGCGGGAGGCTGCGCGAGACGAGTGGCAAAGTCGAAGGAACCCACAGCAAACTCGAGCAGAAAGCAGACAGCGAAGCAAAGCAGGACGATTCCGCCGCCCGGAAGAGTGCTGAAGAACAACGCCTCAAACTGCTCGGTTTACTCAAGGAGTACCAAGGCAAGTTGGCCAGCCTGCAAGGTGATAGTCCGCTAATCCTGCCCACCGTCGACGAGCAAGCGGTGGCGTCCGTGGTGGCTGACTGGACCGGCATTCCCGTTGGTCGTATGGTCAAGAATGAAATTGAAGCTGTGCTGTCGCTGGGTGAAACTTTGAATCGGAGCGTGATTGGACAGCGGCATGCCTTGGATATGATCGCCAAGCGGATCGAAACTTCACGGGCAAAATTGGACAATCCCAATAAGCCGATTGGGGTCTTTATGTTAGCGGGACCGTCGGGTGTGGGCAAAACCGAAACGGCCCTGGCCTTGGCAGAATCGCTCTACGGTGGCGAGCAAAACATCGTCACTATCAACATGAGCGAATTTCAGGAAGCTCATACCGTGTCGACTTTGAAAGGAGCCCCTCCCGGATACGTGGGCTATGGGGAAGGGGGGATTCTTACCGAAGCAGTGCGTCGCAAGCCGTACAGCGTAGTGCTCTTAGACGAAGTCGAAAAAGCGCATAGTGACGTGCATGAGATCTTTTTTCAAGTGTTTGACAAAGGGATTATGGAAGACGGTGAAGGGCGGTTAATTGATTTCAAAAACACACTGATTCTATTGACGACCAACGTCGGTAGCGATCTGATCATGAATTTGTGCAAGGACCCGGATTTGATGCCCAGTCCGGAGGGTATTGCCAAAGCGCTCCGCGAACCGTTGCTGAAAGTTTTCCCGGCAGCGCTCCTCGGCCGAATCGTCACGATTCCCTATTATCCGTTAAGTGATGAGATGGTGGCCAACATCTGCCGCTTGCAACTGAGTCGGATTGAAAAGCGCATCGCCGCCAACCATCGTCTTCCTTTTACGTACGACAACGACGTCGTTAAGTTGATTGTGGATCGCTGCACTGAGCTGGAAAGTGGGGGTCGCATGATTGATGCCATCCTGACCAATACGATGCTGCCTGCAATTAGCCGCGAAATGCTGACTCGTCTCATGCATGGGAATAAACTCTGCAAAGTGCAGATCGGCGTTTCCGACGGTGAATTTGTGTATGACTTCGATTAACCACCGAACGGTTTATTATTGTCTTATCAGCCGGAACGAGCCAGCGTCCGGTTCTGTGAAAACCGGGAGCTAGTGCTCTGCGGCTGAGTCGGTCATGACACTTATTGACCGCTCGATACTAACCACCTCAGACCACAAAGATGTGAATTAGATCATGGCCAAGAACAATACCATCCAAATCGAAGACCAATGGCTGGAGTTAGACACGCCCGAAATCTCCAAGTTAAAGGTCGATGAGCTCGTCCTGCCATCGCCGATTCGCATTTCCTTGGAAGTCATTCTGCCGCAAGGGAAAGAACCGCCCAATTTTAATTTCAAGAAGGATGCGGATGTAAAGAAGTTTCGTGGGCTCTTGGAGTCAAGGTGCGTCGACGCGTTTAAATTAGTCGTCGAAGCTCGCAAAAAAGATCAAGACGGGGACGACGACGGTTTTAAGGAGGCCGAATCGGCTTTGAAGAAACTGAATGCGTTCGTCAAGAAAGCGACCTCCGACTTTCGCGTTCTCTTGCGAAGAGCCGTGGCTAAAGCGATGGGGGACGGGACGAAGGCGGATGATTTGATGACCATCGGCTCGATGTCTTTTAAGGAATTTGAATTTGTGCCGGGCATTTTTGAGGGTGAGGAAAGTTTCGACTCGCCCCTGCTCGATATCTCGAAAGCAGTCAAACGCAAGAAGTGGCAACCCTGCGCCGTTGCTTGGCTTGCCACTGGTCCTTGCTTCGTTTCGATCAGAGCAAAAAAGGAGTACAAGGCCAGCGAACTCAAGGAACTCAGAGACTTGATTCCTGGCGGCAGTAAAAAGAGCGTCATCGGTCTCGTTAGAGCGAAGTCAGAATTGTATTTGTTTTTTAAGTTTCCTGAGGGGGATCGCCCAAGAGCGAAGATATTGAAAAACGGCCTGGAATCGCAGTTAAAAAAGAAAGGGATGAAAATCGACTCCCCTATAGGTATCTTGGAAGAGGAGGACAGAGATGTAAAGAAGGAGAAAAAGAAGGAGAAAGGATCCTCGGAAAAATCTTCGAAAGAGGCATCAAGTAAACCAGAGTCGACCAAAAAGGTTGAAACACCCAAGCGAGAATCGACGAAGAAGAAATCTCAGGAGAGCCCACCTGAAAAGAAAAGTGCGGGGAAGAAGACGGGCAAGTAGTAACCTGCTGCGAAGCCAACCAGTGAGGACAGTGGATTTGAGAGTGGCAAGTTAGTGACGCATTATCGCGCCCCGATCGCAGCTTCCAACGGTAATAAGTCGGATGCTTTGATGACATCAACCCGAATTGATTGACCACCGTCAAGCTGCCAAGCACCGTCCAAAACGGCGGCGCGAGAGCTGATACTCAGGTTAGCTTTGGGAGAGCTAAGCAGCGTCTTGCCGATCGCGGAATCAAATGAAAAGGTATGGATCGCCATCCGATTCGATGCTTCAAACCGCCGAGTGACCCTGACTGGCATTGCCAATTCGGTACCTTCCAGCAGAACTCGCAGTGAGCCCACTCCAGGTGATCGATCGCCGTGGAGTTCGGTCACTTGGATTTCCATGAGATTTATTCCAGGTCGATCTTCGAGCAGATGGACGCGCAGCATGACTCCTTCCACTCCGGCGGATTCAATGCCTGCCGCGAAGCGTTGCGGGTCGTTGCGGAGGCTCCTGAGCGGAATTGTTTGTAGAACGGGCGTTGGCTGGTACTTGGCCCAAATGCGGACATCTGCCTGCTTGGCGTCGACTGGCCAACTGGTTGCATTCCAGGAGACCACAGGCACAGGCGTTTTGGGTTCGTAATTGGCATCATAAAAAATATAAGTCCGACGCGATGGCTGCACGGCATCCATCACTGGCGAAATTTCAATCCATAGTTGATTCGGACGGGGAGTGAAGTAGCTGTCGGGATCCTGAATGGAAATAGGGAAGACCATTCCATCTTGGAGTTGCGATGGACGATGCACGCGGGCGATCAGTCTGCCGCTATCACCGCTGCGGACAAGTGTTCCGATTCTGGGGGATAGCCGATCGTAGGGGTGGGCCACGATATCCTGGCCGTCTCCGCGAAGAAACATTTCCAGTGATTCGCCACCCAGCAATTGGAACGTTCGCGTGGTGTCCTGGAAGGTCATTATATAGTTCGGCGAGCGCAGCGAGAGCTGTTCTATTTCGATAGGACTGTTGAGTTTGGATTCCATCGGTTGGGATGGCGTCTGAATGTCTGAGGCAACTTCGTTAGTCACTTGATAAACGCCAAGCGAGAGTTGATCAGAAAGGGCGCGAATAAGTTCGCTTCCATTATCTACGTCGTAATATTTCCCTCCAGTTCGCTCGGCAAGTCCCTGAAGGGTGCTGCGAGTTTCCGGAGCAGAGTCGGCCGCGATTCCAACACCCAGGATAAACAGAGGGACTTTCGTTATCTGCCAAGCCCGCTCTACGTCCTCCAAAGTGGTTGACACACCCGATTCGCCCCCTGGACGTCCGGAGGTGTTGAATTGGAAATTGTCTCCGTCGGTAATCACCACGATACTCTTGGCGGTTGTGCCATCATCGGCAGCAAAATCCTGAAAGGATTGGATGATCGCATAATACAGTGGAGACTGCCCCCAGGGGACAATCTTCGAGAGCTTTGCATTTAGCGCGCCAACCATCTCCGACGTGAATCTTCCGAGCGGCAGGATGGCTTCGACATCGTTGCTGGGGACTACATCCGCTGGAATCGATCCCGCATACGTCGGCTGCGCCAGTATCTGCGTTTTGCCCGTTTGCAAACCAGTCTTGTCGTCGACGGGGCGCGACCAGCCGAGACGATGGCCGAACAGGCGGAGTCCGACACGGGCGTCAGGGCGCGCAGCGATTTGCGATAACATGCGGCCGACTTGTTGCTTGGCCATCTCCAATTTCGAGGTAGTTCTGGTATCAATGGACTCGACCGCGATCGGCTCACCCATACTCCACGAACAATCTAGTACAAACACCAGAGACGGCTGCCGTTGCAGATCACCAAAAAGGACCACGTCGGCAGAATCGTATCGTTCGGGTTTGAAGTCCACCAAGACGCCATGTCCAACAAACAAGGGGGATTTAAATTCGTGACCACGAAAGGCAACGACCGCTTCATGAGGCTGGCTGCGATCTAAGGCGGGACAGGCGAGTGAGAGCGACGGATTATCAAGAGTTACCGGCATTGGCACCGGTACGCGGACGTCGGGGATAATGGATTGTGGATTGCGCACCAATGCCATGGCTACACCCGGCGGTATTTGCAGGTTTTGCTCGCCTCCGGTGGCGAGCTGTGGGATCGTGGGCAACAACGTCAGCTCAAAAGTACGGCGGTTGGAATCAGCAATTGGCGGCCCCTGCTTTACGGAAGTTCGTACCCCGATTCGAGCAATAGGGCTTAACATCGCGACGCGATCGCGCACCGCCTGCATACCCGGTTGGAGCTCGTTTGTCGGCTCGGCGATCAATGAAATTTCCGCTAGAACTTGCCGCACGGAACGTTCATAGAACTCCTCCGCGGTTTGGCTCTTGGCGATCGAGCTGTCGGCATCGGCATAAAAATCGTCGACAGATCTACTGGCATACCACAGTAGAAGATCCTGGAAAGCCAGCTTGCGAAAGTCTGCCGACGCGTCGGAATCTGAACGCACGGGACACAGCGGCAGAAAGGCTCTCTCCAAGTGCTCTGCGAGCCCCGCGAGTGACCAACTTCCGGTGTCTATGATCGGCATTAATTCCAAGCGATTGGAGCGAATCCAGTCGGCAACTCGATCGCTTTGGAAGGACGGCACGGAGAGGTAGTATCGTCGTAATGCCGAATTAGCGACTTCGGCAGCCAATGCTTGGCTCGGTGGATTGTCACTCTGCGTGCCAGGTTGGCCCCCATTGGTATTGCTCGTTGGCGAAGCGTCTAGATGCAAAAGAGCGAGCAATGGATGTAGCTCCCAATCGCGCATGCGATCGGCGAAGCGATTTTGAGGGACTACATCTTTGGTTTCCAAAGTCGCGGTTGTCTCTTGCGAACTTGTCAGCGTTGTTAACGAGGAGCTGATCAAGTCAATGCGCGCAGCAGGGGGATAATTGTTGCGCTTTGCATCTTGCTCAATAGCTTCGCGATAATATTTTTCGAGCTTGCGTTGCAGTTCAGCGCGTCTTTCTACGTCGAGGAACGGCAAGCTGAGCAATGAAGCCACTTCCGAAGGTGTCGAACTGCTATCCGAAGCTGCATTCAGCGCGCGGGCAATATGATCCTTGACTAGTAGGTGTAGCGACTCCAGATCTCGCTCGACGCCTGTAACGGCCTCGCTCAGTTTGTCCCACCCTTGATTATCCTCATCGGCAGTTGAAGTCAGGAGCTCGCCCAGTTCATGCATTCCTCGAATGGCACGGATCAATACTTGCACGGCGGTGCGCTCGCGCAAGAAGGGGTCCTTGTCGACCGCACCGCCAACCTGCATAGCGAGATCTTCGCTGGCTGGTGCGTCACTTGGCCCACTCCATTCACCAAGATTTTGCATGTGGTTCTCGGGTGCACACACCCAGTCAGCCAAATAGCCCAGCTCGGCCATTCCGCGATCACGGAGGCTCCAAGCATGTTCGATGCGTGAGCGGGTCCCTTGCTCCGGCTGTGTCATGGACGCCAAAGAGTCCTTCAACTGACTCAACGCTGCGGCATATTTTTCACTGGGACCCAGTAAGAGTTGGTCTTCCGTTTCGCGACGGTCTTGGTCAATCGCGTCTAGACTGAAACGCTTCCAGCGATGCGCACGCATGTCACCGTAAACAGCCAACTGTTCGCATTGGTTGCGCAGCGAGAGGGCCTCTTCGAGCGCGCCACGATCAGGCCAAATTGAAACGGCATCGTACTTCTGCAAAATTCTGACGAAATTAAGTTCGTTCCAGTCTTTTCCTGATAGCTCCAGGCTCGGGAGTACTGCCGGGGTATTGCCGGCACTTGGGGCTGCCACCAGATAGCTCAGAAGTTGACTGCGGAGATCGCGACCCACCTTAGAATTTACTTCTCCGACGACTTCTTTCAAAGCGAGGGAAGGTAACGGGCCGTTCCACGCCGCCGGATCCAAGTTCAACTGCAAAACGTTGACTTTGGAAACAATATCTTCGGTGTTGCCAAGTTCCGCTGCGCGGAGCGCCATTTGTTCAAGCTGCTTAGATAACTCTGGATAAACCTGCTTGGTAGCCAAGTCAGCATACGCTTTGCCGGCGACCGACAGTTTTTCAAGCCAAAGCAGTTTGTGCTCAAGTTCAGCCCAATTTTTCGGATCGTAGCGGAATACTTCCAGCTTGCGCAATTGGTCCAGCGAACGCCACAAACCGGCGAGTTCATCAATGGCAAGACTTGCTGGCGCAGCATCACTCACTTGAGACTCGGCGAGCAATTTTTCAAGTTCCCAGCCTTTCAGGCTTAGCCCCAGACGCAAGTCGCTAAACTGAGCCGGAAACATCCTGGGGCTTTGCGATGTGCCGCGCTGGTCTTGCACCCAATCTCGTACACCTCGTTGCACATAACGGTACAGTTCGCTCAGGCTGACTGCACCGTCTCCATTACCAAAGGAAACACCTTGGTTGGCGGTCGTTTGATCGGCCGCCCCAGCCAAGCCGAGCCGAAAGAGTTTGCCAAAGATCGTCGACCGCAACTCCGGCCCGCCCCAAGCTTGCTCGCCCACAGAGGTGGAGGTCAGCAGATAGAGATTTTTCGGGTTTTTCGCGCTGAACCAGTCCTCTAGGCAGTCCACAAATGTGTTATCAATTTGGGCTGCCTGCCAGTTCACGCGCTGGTGCACGCAGTCCAATACAAGCAGGACATCCACAGCGCGCGGAGTATTAACGGTGATCGCCGACGCCAGCTCTTCGATGCTAATCCACTGGGATGGCGTGAGCGGACTGACGTCGGTGGGAATGACACATGGCAAGCCCTCGCCATTGACTGCTCCGTGCCCGCTGATGTAGAGGACCAGCACACCAGACTTCCTCGCGTTAGACTCAGCTGCTCGGAGCCTGGATTTGATATCCTCCAACGCCGACTTCTTGGTTTTCCAGGCGCTACTCGCATCGTTCCACTGGATTATTTTCCCATCCAATTGCGAGAAGGCTTGAGTGTCTTCGTACGACCATGCATTGGGTGCAAACGGCCAACTGTATTGCGTGGCCGCAACCGTGATCAACGGGGTCTT
>JBBQRC010000170.1:0-8828 GCA_038215215.1 Pirellulales bacterium | reverse complement strand
CGACTTCCACCAGCCAGTCGATCGGCTCCCTCTTCAGCAATTCGGTGATGACCATCCTGTCCAATTCCGAGTCGTCGGCCACGAGGATCATCGGCATGATTTTCACCGCCCCAAAAAAGTCAATAAAGATAAGGTAAAGATATCAGGTCGCATCATATCCCAAATCTTCTGGCGAAGCAAAGATTGCCTCCACAGGGCCGGGCCCGGACTCCCGCCGTGCTTTGGGAAGAAGGAAATGAAATGAATCTACCGTGGCAATTCATCCGCGAACAAACGGGCAAATTCACCCAACATGATCGCAGTGGCTCCCCAGATCTGAACGTCTTCGCAGTGAATCGTACGAGCCGTCCACGACGCCGCGCCACGTTGAAAAACCTGGTCAACTGCAAAAACATCGTCCAACAACTGAGTGAGAGGCAGTCGAATGACGCGCGCTACTTCATGTGGGCAAGGTACATATTCAACAGGTCCAGCCCCCACGGCCAGAAACGGTCGTACGAAATAGTCACTGTGATAGACGTAGACAGGAGAAAGCTCACCCACGACCTCACCTGGAAATTTTTCCGTCCCCAGCTCTTCATTGAACTCGCGAATCGCAGCCCCGAGGGCTGTTTCGTTGTGTTCTAGCCGACCGCCAGGGAGGGAGATCTGCCCCGGATGATCGGGCAAATGCTGCGGACGCTCCGTCAACGGAATCGACCATTCGCCGTCGACGTGCTCCAGGAGAATCATCACCGCCGCCTGCCTAGCGGTCGGTTGTGGTGGACCAAAATGTCGCCCATAAGAAATGGATGGACTGAACTGCACGCGGCTCGACTGAAATTGCTTTAGGACATCACCATCGCTGAGCAATCGTTGTAGCCGATTGGCCAGCGATTCGAGTGCCTGGGGTCGAGGAGTAAGGGTGCTCACTTTGTCATGCTCAACAACTCGTTGGTTGGGGGCCGCCAGTCACGGGGCGTGTGGGTAGCTGCGACGGGGCGGCTCTGTTGGGCCGGTGCGCGAGGGCCTCAGGTTGATTGTGAACGAAAACACTGTAACCGCTAGCTCAATTGGAGAGGAACCGGCAATACGCAACAACCTTTTTTCCGGGTGAATCTACGATTTGCTAGCAGACCGCAGTGGGAACGTTTCCTGCGCGAAAACAGCCAAGCAGTTCTGGACGTTGAGGAGAAGCCAAAGCGGTGATGAATCTCCGCACTCCCAAAAGTGCGAAACTGGAACTAAGCAGCACTCGGTCAATGACTGCCTCACCATCCGGTCATGAATCGCCGGCTCGCCGAGTTTGTATGAACGGCTTCAGCCTGAAAGGCTGGTACATCCTCTGCCGAGGCTGCGAGGCTCGGTGAGACGAGATGGAGCAATAGACCCGAAGGGTCGACACACGGAGCAATTGTCCCTAGGGTGTGTCGGCCCGCTGGGCCTGAGAGCCCAAGACTGCGCAGCGAGTAACGAAACGTTGACCTAAGCTGGCACCGTGTATTCGTAGCCGCCTTGAATTCCCAGCGGCATCCCGCTCATCCAATAGCCAAACAAGAATAGCGACCAGCAGATCAAGAAGCAGATCGAATAGGGAAGCATCATCGAAGCGACCGTACCAATCCCCGTCTCTTTCACATAACGCTGGCAAAAAACAACCACTAGGGGGAAGTAGGGCATCATGGGAGTGATGACATTGGTGGTTGAATCACCCACGCGGTAGGCGGCTTGTGTCAGTTCTGGAGATATACCCAAGAGCATGAGCATGGGTACGAAAATAGGTGCCAACATCGCCCACTTGGCGGAGGCGGAACCGACCAGCAGATTGACCGTGGCGGTGAGCAAGATGATACCAGCGATCGTGACGGGCGCAGGCGCGTTGATCGACTTGAGAAACGCAGCGCCTTTCAGCGCCAACAAAGTTCCCAATCCGGACTCCGAGAAAGCGGCTATAAACAACGCGGCGAAGAAGACGAGCACCAAGTAGTAGCCCATCGACTCCATGGCTTTGCTCATCCCTTTAATAGCGTCGCGATGCGTCTTGAAAGTGCCCGAAATGAATCCATGCACTAAGCCTGGCACGATGAAGAAGATGAAGATCAGCGGCACAATGGAACTCATCAATCGCGCCGGTGGACGCAGCGATGTCAGCCGCATGTAGAGGTCCCATGACTGGCCTTCAGGTGGCTGTGCTTGCAGGGCTGAATCTTTTGCTAACGCCCACCAGGCTAACAAAGCGGCACAGACTAAAATGGAGAGCAGCCCACAGACCATCCCCACCCAATCGCGACGCTGCAATTCAGGCATTTGCGGCATGGCCTGCGGATCGCCGTCAACCGGCGTTCGACTGACTTTGGGTTCGATCACCCAATCGGTTAACAGCCAGCCAAGCGCCACAATCAGCAGCGTGGAAGCGGAGGTGAAGTACCAATTGCAAAGCGGATTGACGGCATACTCTTTATCCACCAACTGTGCACCCACAGTCGTCAGACCGGCCAGTAGCGGATCGATACCAGAGGGAATGAAGTTCGCGCTAAAGCCCCCCGAGACTCCGGCAAAACCGGCTGCGATGCCAGCCAGAGGATGCCGGCCCGCGGCGTAAAAAATAATCCCCGCCAAGGGTATGACCAGTACGTAGCCCGCATCCGCTGCAGTGTGACTGACGACTGCGACCAGGATGACCATGGGGGTCAACAGAAACCTGGGAGTGAACCGCAGTAACGTCTTGAGAACCGCGTTGATAAAGCCCGAGTGTTCCGCCACACCTACGCCCAACATCGCGACCAAGACGACACCCAACGGATGAAAGCCCACAAACTTTTCGGTCATTCCCGCCAAGAACTCAGCGAATTTGTCGAGTGTCAACAAATTGGTGATGCGAATCGGCTCCTCAGTGCCCGGCAAGGTCTCTGTGAAGGTAAACTGTGCGAAAAAGGCGGACAAAAGCCAGACTGTGACGATGCCAATCACAAACAATATCGCCGGATCGGGCAGTTTATTGCCCAGCCATTCGATCCCGTTCAGGAATCGCAATACAAATCCACGACGTTCATCAACTTGAGCCACGCTCATACGTACTCCCTGACTATTGCCTCTCGAATGCCTCTTGAAAATCGGTGAGTGTGTGGGTGCCTAGTCTAGCATCCTCGTCTCAAATAATCCCATTTCGCCGCGCGCAAGAGTTCCAAAACGAGCCAGCTTTTTGTAAAACAACGTCGACGCATCCTCCCAACATCCTTACTTTCGGTGAGCTCGATCATGATCCGCATCCTATTTCTGATCTGCATTTTCCTGGTAACGCCCCCACTGAGCAGTGCCGAACCGCCAGCACATCGTTTCTTGTGCGCTGATTCCTCGAAAGGTCGAGCAGCCATCATTGATGAGCAAGGGAAAACCGAATGGGAAACGAAAATCGGTCCCTTGCACGATCTGCACATGCTCCCCAGCGGCCATGTGCTCCTGCAAACAAACTGGACGCGGATTGTCGAAATCGATCCCAAGACTAACCGCATCGTTTGGGAATACGACTCGGCCAATAACAATGGCAACGCAGGCAAGAAAGTCGAAGTGCATGCCTTTCAGCGGCTCGATAACGGTCATACGATGATCGCCGAAAGCGGTGTCAGCCGCATCATCGAAGTCGACTCAACTGGGCAACTCATTCTCGAACTGCCTCTGAAAGTTGCCAAGTCGCAACCGCATCGCGACACGCGGTTGGTGCGCAAACTGGCCTCGGGGAACTACCTAGTCTGCCATGAAGGAGATGGTGTTATCCGTGAGTATAGGACGGACGGGCAGCTTGTTTGGGAATTCGACGTCCCGCTGTTTGGTCGCCAACCGGCGCCAGGCCATGGCGTCGAAGCGTTTGGCAATCAATCATTTGCTGCCGTGCGGCTCGCCAATGGCAACACGCTGCTAACCACGGGTAACGGCCACGCAGTCATTGAAGTTACTCCCGACAAAAAAATTGTGTGGCAGATTTCGCAAAATGAGCTACCTGGAATCCAATTGGCCTGGGTTACGACCTTACAAGTCCTTCCATCCGGGAACATTGTGCTTGGCAATTGCCATGCTGGTGAAAAAAATCCTCAGCTAGTCGAAGTCAATCGCGCCAAGCAAGTCGTGTGGACCTTCCACGACTTCGACCGCTTTGGTGATTCCACCACCAATTCGCAGATTCTCTCGACCAACGGTGAACCCATCGTCGCCCAGCTCGGTCGAGATCGCTAGTAACTAATTGGCGGTTATAAGCCTGGCCGCAGGGCCTAACTTCCATTTTCGCAGTTTTTTGGACTGCTGCGACTTGTTGCAGCTTTCATTTTCAAGCGTGTGCAGTACTCCTATGTGAATTTTGTGACACCCTACGGTCGCGACGCAGAGTGAAAACAGCCAAGCGGTTCTGGACGTTGAGAGAAAGCCAAAGCGGTGATGAATCACCGCACTCCAAAAACTGCTAATGTCGAACTAAGTAGCTGCGCTCATTTGCGCTGCTTGCCTGTGCCGGCGGCGTATTTTTCGCGCTGAGTTTTGATGTCGGCCAGCGAGGGGCAAGCGAGTCCGCAAGACCAATGAATACCAGCCGATAGGAGTGCCGCAAATTGCGGTTGCGCGAAATCATCCACGTGCCCTAACGAGGTGTAGAAGGAACGACCTCCGTCACCGCGAATAAACGTCCAGGCCGCTGGTTGCTCCGGTTCACCTGCTAGTTTTCCAACTAGTAAATTGCGAGTGCCGGCCGCCAAGGGAGCTGTCTTGTAAAGTGAACCGCCGGGCTGAAAGCCCTCGAGAGACCAGCCAGCCAGGATCGCCTCCTGCTCCCCCCCTGCTGCGACCGCCACCGTCGATTTGAGGTTATTGCCGAAATGTCCCGTGTAATTTCCGCCCCAAACCTGTGCGTCGAATTCGGGCCACACAGCCAGCCCTGCCTCTGGCTGCTGGTCGCGTAGCGAAAACGCGTGGCTGGCAGTGCGAATCCCTACTACCGGTTTCCCCTTGGCAATGAAATCCCGTACGCGTTGCAAGTCGGACGCCGGCAAGGCGCGGCGGCGGACACTAATCAGCAGTGCATCTGCTTCGTCGAGAGCCTCCAGTCCGGGGATTTCAGAGCGTGAGGAATCGCTACCAAAACAGAACTGAACCGCAAAATGCTGTCCCAAATGCTGGTAGGCAAATTGAGGCAGCGTCATTTCGGTTTGGTATTCGTCTTCAGCGACCAGCACCATTAAACGTGGACGGAGATCAGCCGCGAAACGAAACTCTCGATCGCCGAGAACTTGGTCACTGGAAATGGTGGGGCAAACGTAACGCTCGACATGGTCGATGATTAAATCGGTACCAGTGAAATGACTGACGTAGGGCCAGGCGTTCGGGTCGTACATTGTGTCTGTTAAGTCGCGAGCCAAGACGACGTTTTTTCCGTTACTGGCCAAGCGACGCAAGCCAAACGGTCGCCCTAAGACACACATATTCGTGTGTACACCCACCAGCACCACATTGGTAATATGCTTTTGTTCAAGGATGCTCCAAATCTCTTCGCCACGGTCACTGATATAGTCAAGTTTTTCGTCGATGCCGATAGCCTCGCACTGTTTGAGCCATGGCGCTTTCGGATTGCGGCCCATAGCCGCGAGCCTGGCCGCCCATTGTTGATGATCTTCGGGATCATCATCTTCGCCACCTGCAGATTGGTCTACCGGATAAACCGCAGCTTCTTCAGCCGGAATGCGGTCGCACCAGTTAGCGATCTCTGAGGGCAACGATTTGGACTTAGGAACTTGTGCCACTCGAGTACGAGCGGGATGCGTTTTGTACGCTTCCATACATTCACTGGGCGCATGAATGACCGTGACTCCGCGATCGCGTAAAACACTGGCAAAGCGGTCGATCCGCGGCGCGATCTCAGCCACGCGGCGAACCGCATTCACACAGTGATGCGAGTCCCACATGTCACAAATGATTAAAGCAGTTGCCTCGGGAGCCCACTGTTCGCCACGCACCAAACGGTGAAAGCGATGCGTTCCTTCAGAGGTCTCTTGCTGGAAACGCAAGTCCAGCGCCATGGGCTCGGCGCCCCACGTGGCGCGGGACTCAACTGCGAGAACTAACAGAACGATCGCCCAGTATTTGAAGTTGCGCATGGTCAAAGATTTATGGGGGTGAGAGAAAGTGGTGGGTAGCGGTGTCAGCACATGTCGCAAGTGTGACATCGATCGCGCTGCATTTCAAGTGTTTTCCCGATCACTCTGCATCGCATCGAGGTCCAACGGGGGATGATCGGAGGCCGAAGCAATTTGAAGATGTGTGGTATTAGGAGCCCAGTTAAGGGAGCGTCACGGGAGGTGGCTGTGTGTCGCCGATGATCAGATAGCTACTCCAGAGTTTTGGATGTTTCCCCAGCACGAAATTGGGCGCATCCTTGGCGGCAGGCTGCATGGCGGGCTCCTCGGCAACCTGTAACTCTTCGGCCCATAAGGACAACGCCGCGCGTTGCCAAGCGACTGACGGCGTCTCGGCAGCGAGTTCCTGAACATAGCGATCCAACACAAGTTGAGTACTTCGCCCAGCCACCGGCCAGCGACTAAGGAGGGTTGACTGAGCACCGCTGTAGAGCAACGCACAGGCGGGCACGAACAGCTCGCGACCGCTCCCCAAAGTGCCGCTGGCGGCGCTGCTTTGATAACCCGGAAAAATTAACCGGCGGGGCACCTGCTGCGGTGATTCAATCCAATTGCCCAGTTGCGAAAAGCGCGATGCGTCTAGCTGGAATAAATTGGTTTCCCAAACCTTGGGAGCTATGTCAATTTTGGAGCAGACCAGTAGTTGGTCGATTGCCATTCTCATCCACAGGGGAGAGAACAAATTATTCTTGACCGCTAAATCGACTTTACGCGCCCTCGGCAGTCCTTGCATGAGAGCACCGGTGAGCAGATCGTTATTTACCTTATCCGCTGCAAAAAACGGACCCGACATCAACACGGTTCGCTCAACCGGCAACGCAGTTCGGAGCGCCAGCGGCAGACTTCCCAGTGTTGGCAAGTAGCTCAGCGGATGTTCGGCGAGCCAAGAGGCGTGGCCGGTCGCAGTCGGCAGCATTTCGAAAGGCAAGTACCATAAAACTCCATCTGGCACCACGAAGATGCGATCCGCTGCAGCGATCAAGTTCTGAATATTCTTGGGAAAAAGTTTCGTAAATAGCGTTTGCGTCGTGGCACGCCAAGTGGCTTGGGGATCGCGATCGTCGCTTGGCTTCTGCACCTGTGCTGTCGCCGACAACCCCACCTCCGAAAGCAAAACTTTCAATTGCTCTTGGATGAGTGCCACCTCAGCGGTGCTCCACGTCTCGACGCCGTCGTGGGTTATAACGGCTCCGTAAATTTTGTCGCTCGTTTCCACCCAACTTAGCAGCAGATCATCGTCATCGAGCAAGGCCTGAGCCTGAGCTACGGAGCCCGCGAAGGGGGTAAATCGTTCCAGCGGTTTGCGCTGCAGCGACTGGTACATCAACTGACTCTCTTGGAGCTCAACGGCCTTTTGAAAATCAGCAAAGCGTTTCTTGGCATCCGCGGACGGCTGTCGCTCGTCGAGTGGACCGGGCATTTGCCGTAGCTGTTTGGTGAGACCGGTCAGTTGTTGCGTATTGCTGGCTAGGCTGGGCGTATTTTGCAGCGTCTGTGTCACTAACTCGCGCACATTGTCTGGCTGTCCCGCTTGGCCCAGCACAGCTTGTCGCCAATTGAACAAGCGGCCCCCTAGCGGCAACGACTCATAAAAGCGTTGGCGTTGTACGCGATCCATGCGAGCCACAATTTGCTCTTGCGTGCCGCGGCGTTCAGCTAAATCCAACCACAGCGCAAATATCGGCACCGCCGAAGTGGTCATCGCCGCGATGGTTTCGAGGGGTGCGGTGTGCCAGTGCCAAGCTCCAGGTTCTTGCAAAACCACTGCCAACACTTGCTCAGCGTCAGCCAGTGGCAACGCATTGGATTGCACGAGATCGAGCACCATTTGGGCTTGGAAAATGGTTGCCACCGCCGCGCCATCCAGTTTGCTGCCACGCATGAACTGTAAAGCGGCTTCCAACTGCTGATCGCCCATCTTGGTGCGATTTTCCGCATACGCGATGCAAGCGATTGCGAAATCCAGTTGGGCTTGAGCCCGTGGCAGCGACACCGTCCGTAGCGCTGCGGCGGCTTGCTTGCAGAGCCCCTCAGCGGCGGTAAAATTCCCGGCTGCTGCGGCTAACTCCGCAGCCCCCGCAAATCCAAAGGCTTGCACGCTCGCACTGCGTTTAGTTCCCCAAGTCGCTGCTCCCTGCAAACCAGGCAACAAATCGATACGATTGCCGGCCGTGCAAACTCCTGCCAACAAACTGAGAGATTCGGCAAGTTGCGAATACTGATCCAAGTAGCCCGCACATTGCATTGCGGCTTGCAAAAGCGGTATAGCGCCGGACAGTTTCCCATTGGCGATCTCCAGTTTCGCTAACGCTTGTAAAGCAAGTGGCGTCATGAAGTAATCGAATTCGTTCTTTAATACGCCGTGTTCGCGTAGCAACACGCTCGACTCTTCAGCGCCGTTGAGCTGTATTGACTGTAGGCCTCGCAATACTCCCCAGGCACCATTTATCCAAACAGTGCGTGGCTTTCCGGGATTGGAAAACAACTGTAACAGCGGCTGTGCCAAGGGGGAGTATTTTGCCAGCGGACCGAGAATTTCACCCCGTCGCGTGACTGCGAGCGCCATGGTCCGCAGGACCTCGGCGGAATCCACATTGGTGACGGCAACCGCCGCCTCAGCGGTCGCCGCTTGGCTCGCACCGACATCAACGGTAACCTGCGCGAACTCGGGAT
>JBBQRC010000169.1:0-8831 GCA_038215215.1 Pirellulales bacterium | reverse complement strand
GCGATCAGGTGTTTTGGAAATGGGGACCGTCCTCGCGCAAACTTGGGACGTCGGTTGTTCCTGATTCAATTCCCATGCAGCCTATACAAAGATCAATTTGCGTCAGTGGGGTTAGGGCCGGAGGCTCGGCACAACCTCTGCCGGGCGTCGTAAGACCCCGGTAACAGTTAAGTGTACGCCACAAGGCCTGGAGGGCCGAGACAATAGTGCGGACACGATTGGATCGGGGCAACGCTCGACGCGAACGCACGAGAACACGTCGCGCGAACAACAACGACTTCGAAAATTCGTGACGGTAACCGATGTTGCGGTTCGAACAGCGACCAGTTAAATGGCAGCATAAACGCTCACCGCTAATGCCTGTGCTTCGAGCACCCCGGGTTCCGTTCCGCTCGCTAGCAGCTCGCATCACTCACCCGGGGCTACAACCTGCCACCACGCTGTGGCTGATCCATCGAGTTGGACGAAATGTGGGTAGTTTAGAAACAACTCCTTCGAAGAATCTGGCGGCTGTCGATACACAATGCGAGGGTTTGGAAATCTCGTTGCCCGATGAAAAACGATGAGTCCTAATTGTTTTGTTTTTGTAGCGTCGAAACACAATTGAGGCCGCGTAAAATTGATAGCGGATCGAATACGCCATCGGCTATACTCAAGGCTTCAGCACTGGGTGAAGTTCCCCTTGCGAGCTGTATGTAACTTTGCATAAACGCCCACTAGAACCTTCGCACTGTGCTTTCTATTCAAACAAAGGGAAATTTCATGTCAGCCGCATCAACGCAATCCAAATCGACTGTGGTGTCAGATCGGGTGGTGGCCCGTTTCACCCAAGGTGCGACGCTTGTCGCGGCGATCGCACTGTTCCCGATGTGTATCTTTGCAGCGATCAAGTTTGCATCCTCTCCTTTTGAAATTTTCGCTGGTGTCGTTATGGGAGGTACTCTGTCCGTCGCAATGGTTGTTATGGGACTCGTCATTCCCATCGCTATATCCTCGCGGCAAATCGGACCGTAACTAACTGTGTCGCTGATCACTCGGCTGATCCCACGGACCGGGACTGTATCGGAGGGTTCTGCTCGAGTAGGAGTAGGAGTAGGAGTAGGAGTAGGAGTAGGAATAGGAATAGGAATAGGAATAGGAATAGGAATAGGAGTACGAGCACGAGCACGAGCACGAGCACGAGTAGGAGCAGGAGCAGGAGCAGGAGCAGGAGTACCGTTTCACTGAGTACGAATAGGCAAAATGCCCAGACAAAGAGTTTTTCGGGGCAGATTGTGCACGCAATCTTCTTGGCCTAGTGCCATGATCCTTTTGCTATTCTTGGGTTCTTATTTGCTAGCAATCGACGATTTATGGCGGATCGTGGGTTTAGGTAAGAAACAGCGTTGGCGCAGCTTGGTTACTTGCGTTAGACTTTGAGAGTTCTAGCCATCAATTCAAAAATCACACGCGATGGTCTGTCATCAGGGAAGGTGCAGTAATGGCGAAAGAATCATTCCGCTTTATTCACGCCAGCGATTTTCATCTCGAACGTCCACTGCAAGACATTCTCGACTTGCCGGATCATCTTAAACGCACGTTGGTCGAGGCGCCGTGGCGGGCTGCAGAGGCGGTTTTCGAACATGCCGTCGTGGAAAACGTCGATTTTGTTGTTCTTGCTGGGGATCTGCTCAATCCGGTTTCCAGTGGTGCGCAGGGTGTCGCTTGCTTACTCGACCAATTCGAAGCGCTGCGGGCGCGAGACATTCAAGTCTATTGGGCGGGTGGAGCTGCCGACGATCCGGATCGCTGGCCTTCGTCTGTCGCCTTGCCGAGCAACGTACACCTGTTCTCCAAGAAACAAGTCGAGCAAGTTGTCTTTCGCCGTCATCAAACACCGCTGGTGACTTTACTCGGCCGGAGCTGCGACGGTGCAGAAACGGTGCGTAGCGCAGAGTACTCGGTCGAAGCGGATGATAACTATGTGATCGCCGTGGCGCATGGCAAAGCAGACGTCGAAACGCTGTCGGCGGAACGAATCGATTATTGGGCGCTGGGGGGCAAGCACCAACCCGATGTGCTGAGCAACGAACAGCCGACGATTCGCTATTGCGGTTCACCACAATCGCGCTCGCTGAGCGAACCGGGAGCGCACGGCTTTGTGCTTGTCGACATCGATGCGCAGCGAAAAATGCAAATGCATCTCGTCGAGTCCGATCAGGTGCGTTATTCGATCCAGGAGATCGATTCCGAAGACGTAGCCTTAGGACGAGATCTACGGCAGCTTTTGGCCAAGCGTGTCGCACGGGTGCAAAGCGAAGGTGCGGGGCGTCACATGCTGGTCAAGTGGCGCGTGCACATGGATTTGGAGAACGCCAACGTGGTGGGTCCCAGCGCGCTGGAAGAACTACTGGGTTGGCTGCGTCGCGAGTTTGGTCACGGCTCACCCGCTTGTTGGTCGACGGAAATCGAGATACTGCCGCCGAAGCAACTACCAGCTAAATGGCATGATGAAGATACGATCTTGGGTGATTTTCTGCGGACTGCGGCGACCCATCGCAAAGAACAAGCCAAGCAACTGAGTTTCAAAGCGATTGTGGATGCGGAGACGCCCGCTACGAGCGTCTGGCAAGCGGCGCTGATGACCAATGACTCCGCGTCGCAGCTAGCCACACTCGAGCGCAGCACCCTGCTGGGTGTGGATCTTTTGCGCGGCCATCAAATCGACTTACTGGCACCGTCCCGCCGTTTCGGAGGATCCGAAAAATGAAAATTCGCGACGTACAAATCGATGGTTTTGGTGTTTGGTCCGGACTATCGGTCGACTCCATGCCCGATACGATGACCGTCTTCTATGGGCCCAATGAAGCTGGCAAGACGACGTTGATGCAGTTTCTGCGGACCATGTTCTACGGCTTTACGGCCGAACGTCGGCAGCGTTACATTCCACCGGTACATGGCGGCAAGCCAGGTGGAGCGATACGCGTGACGGGACCTGGGGGTGGCTACGAAATCACGCGTCGCTCGCAATTGGATCAAAACGGCACGACCGGCCAGCTCACCGTGACCGGCAGTGATGGACTTTCGCAAGGTCAACACCGTCTGGCGATGTTATTGGGCCAGGTCGATGAGAGCATCTTCACCAACGTCTTTGCGATTGGCCTGCGCGAATTGCAAGAGCTGAGCACACTCGACGACACGGCAGCGGCAGATGAGCTCTACAAACTTTCGAGCGGTTTGGATCGCGTCTCGTTGGTCGACGTCACTCGGCAATTGAGAGCTGCGCGACAGCAGATCGTCGGTCCGACGCCTGAACAAGGGCAGATGCAGCAGTTGATGCTCAAACGCGAGAAGCTGCGGGACGAAATCGATCGCCTTACGGGGCACGGTCGACGCTGGGGTGAGTTGGCTGCGTTGCGCCATACTCAGAACGCGGAGCTGGACGATTTGAAGCAACGCATCGCTCAGTGGGAGCTCGAAGCCAAGACATTCGAAGTCGCGTTGCAAGTGCGCAGCAGTTGGCAGCAGCGGGCGAAGTTGCAGGCGTCGATTACAGAGCTGAACGCGCGGACTGAGCTGCCCGATTCCGCAGCCAACAAATTGGCCGAACTGTCGGCCGAAATCAAAGAGCGCGAGAAGAAGATCGTCGAAATTCGGCAGCAACGCAAAGAGCTGCGTGAGCAGGCCCGTAATTTACCGCTGCGGCGAGGCATTCTGGAACTGGCTACCAAAATCGAAGCCGCCAGTGAGCAGGCACCTTGGATCACTTCTATCCAAAAGAACATCCAGCGATTGGAGGCCCAGCTTGGGCAATCGCGGGAGCAGCTTGTCGAAGATGCCAAACGATTGGGGATCTCGGAAGAAGACCAGCAGGCGCTGTTGAATGATCGACGGATGGCTAAGATGCCGGACTTATCGCGGCAAGCGATCGGTCAGTTGGCGGGTCCGGCTCGCGATGTGCGCATGTACCTGACGCGCATGAAGCAGGCTAAACAACAGAGTGAAACGGATCAAAAAGAAGCTGATCGACTGGCCAAAGAGTTGGCTGGTGCACTGGCGAATCGCCAGCATGACAACTTGCATGACGCCATGCAGAATAGTGGCGACCTGATTGGTATGCTTCGCAAACGCCTGCATATTCAAGAGTCGTTGGACAAGCAAATTGCTCGTCGTGAGCAATTGGAAGAGGAAGCGGTGGATTTGGCGGCTGATGAAGCCTTGCCGGTCGAGCGCTCATTCATGATGGGGCTGGTCTTCGTGGGCGGGAGCTTTGCCTGCTTGTGGGGGGCTGGGAAATTGCTGGGTTGGTTTGCGGCGAAAGATCCACAGAACGGATTGCTGCTGCTGATTCTGGGGATGTTCTTGAACTTCGTGTGGTTCACCTGGGGCAACATGCTCGATCGCAACACGGTGACCGATTTGGAAGATGTCGAAGATCAACTGGAAGCCATCAAGAAGGAGGTTCGTAAGACTGAAGCGGAACGCGACGAGTTTGAACGTCGATTGCCAGCCCACACCGGAACGCTGGAAAGCCGGCTGAAAGATGCCGAATCGGAAGTCGTGGATCTCGAGCGGCTACTGCCTTTGCAGCACAATCATCAAGCGGCTGTGGAACGTCAAAAGGCGGCGCGTAAACGGGCTCAACAAGCGGCTGAATCGTTGCGGCAGGCGCGCAGCCAATGGACGCGCACGCTGACCCAATTGGGGCTGACCGAATCGCTGTCGCCCAAGAGCATTCGCATCATGGCCGAGGGTTACGAATCGTTATTGCAAACCCGCAAGCGGATTCAGAGCCTGGATGAAGAGCTTGATGTTCGCAAGATCGAATTGGGTGCGTTGACACAGCGCATTGACGCGTTGTCACGCCAAACGTTTGCGGCCAAGTCGGCCAGCGACATGATTGCCGGAGGAGAGCGTAACCAATACGAAGAGGATGAATTCCAAGAAATTGCTACGACGCGTAAAGACCGTCGGGAAGACCGCAAGGAAGATCGTCGTCACGAGGATCGCGATCGTAACGCTCCGAAACGCCAGTCACCTGCAGTCAGTTCGCAGGCTGCCGAACCAGTGCGCGCGGGGACTGATGCGGCGAGCACGGCGCTGGAGCAATTGGCCCGGCTGACGTCGCTGATCAGTTCGCAGGAGCAATACATTCAGCAAAAGAAAGGGATGCGCGAACAGGATGTTCAACATTCCAAGCATCAGGCAGTCATTCAGAAAGCGATCGACAAATTGCATCGCTTGCACAGTGCGGTGTTGGCAGAAAATGGTTGTGAATCCGAAGAGCAACTGTTGGAAATGTTGGAGCTTAAACACGAGCATGAGAAACTGAACAAGCAATTAACGGAATTTAATGAGCGCATTCGGGCGGTCATTGGCGGTGCAATGCCCTACGAAGCGATTGCGCGCTTGCTAGACGGCGCCGGCGCGGATGAACTGGAGAAACGCTGGGATGCGATTCAGCAGCGGACGCAGCAAGCTGAACTGCGCGTGACGCAGTTGCATCAACGCCAGGGTGAGCTGGGACAAGAGATGAAGTCATTGGCCGCTGACTCGCGACTGGCCGAAGCCAAGCTGGAGTTTGCTTGCTTGGAGAATCAATTGAAAGCCTGTTCGGCCCATTGGCAGACTTTGGCGGCGACGACGAATCTGCTGGACAAAGTTTGCGAAGTTTATGAGACGGAGCGTCAGCCCGAGACATTACGCGAAGCTTCGGCCTTCTTGAATCAATTGACTGACGGCAAATATGTGCGAGTGTGGACGCCACTGGGTAAAAACCAATTGCGAATTGATAATGCCAATGGGCAAGCGTTACCGCTGGAAGTGTTGTCTCGGGGCACGCGGGAAGCAGTGTTTATTGCCCTGCGATTGTCCTTAGCGGCCGCGTACGCACGGCGTGGCGTGACAATTCCTTTGGTACTCGACGACGTGTTGGTAAACTTCGACTCCGTGAGGGCCGAATCGGCTGCCAAGGTGCTTCGCGACTTTGCGACCTTGGGGCATCAGGTCATTATGTTTACCTGTCATGAACACATCATGAAAGTCTTTTGCAACATCGGCGTTCAGGTACGTGTCTTGCCACCTCAGGGAGAACCTGGAGAGGCGATTGTGTATCAGTCCGTGGTGCGCGAAGAAAAACCGGTAGAGCGTATTGTCTATTTACCATCTCCCGAGCCGGTGGCCGTGGTTCAGCCAGAGCCGTCCAAACCGCTGCCGTTGCCCGTGGTGGAATTGCCCCTCGAACCCGCTGTTGTGGCGCAGGTGGAAGCCCTACCAACCATCGAGCCGGCTGCGTTGCCAGTGGCACAGCCTGTTCCGATGATCAAGCGGGTGGTGGTGGTTGAGCGCGAACCGCAAATTGATTGGTTGTGGTACGAGCAGAGTGATGCGGAGGAGGTCGCCCAGGACGCCGAACTGGGATGGGTCGAATCGGAAGATTATCCTCAAGAAAAACTCCCTCCACCCGATCTGTGGTGGAATCGATCGGCCAAGTCATCTAAGACGTCCGCGATTTTAGACTGAGAGATTAATGGAAATCCATCGTCGCACCGCCGAGTTCCGTCCCTATCCCCCGCCTCGCAAAAATGTACTGTTGCTCAGTTGCATGGATCTGCGACTGATTGATGATATTGTCCCTTTCATGGAAGGTGATAATTTGGCCAACCGCTATGACCAATTGGTTTTTGCGGGGTCTGCGTTGGGGGTCATTCAGCAAGACCATGAAGCTTGGTACGACGTGTTTTTTCAGCATCTCGATATCGCAGTCCAACTGCATCAGATTCAAGATGTCTACATCATGGAACATCGCAACTGCGGTGCGTATGAAAAGTTTCTCGGCGACAAAGGGAAATACGGAGATACCGAGCGCGAGAAAAAACGGGAAGAAAAGGAACATCGCAAGTATGCTTTTCAACTGCGCGACCACATCGGGGCATATTGCAAAAGCAAGATGAAAGTTGGGGGGGACGTCACGATGTGGGACGTCCACGTGCGCTGTTTTCTGATGGACCTCCGCGGTTCGGTGCTGTGGCTCAAGGATGACGGCACGGACGAACCCTGCTAATGGGTGGCGTATCGCCCCATCACTCCATCACCCCATTGGCCTTCATCTCATAAAGTGGGACAGATATCCCGCTTCTTCCGGCTGAAAATGATCGCGGCACCATGGCAAAGGGGGTGGCGACACTGGTTTCGCTGGCGGTAGAACGCTTGTTGAGGCCTGGGAAGATTTCCTTACACCTACACCTTACACCTTACACCTTACACCTTACACCGGGTGACTACGACAAATCGAGCTCTGTTGTGGTAGATCCCGTGTGTTAGAATCTACGCTCTGCTTCGTACCTTCCCCAGCTAACTCTGTAAGGCACAAATTATGCACCTGCTGCGCTGGTCGATTTGCCTCTTGCTGACCATCTCTTCGACGTTGACATTTGCTCAGGACCGCAACGCCCTGGTGCTGAATGATCGCAGCCGTGTTTTAGAAGATGGTTTTTGGATTTACAACAACATCGACAAGGGATTGGAAGAGGCGGCGAAGCTGAACAAGCCGCTGCTGATCATCTTTCGTTGTATTCCGTGTGAAGCTTGCGCCCAACTGGACGAGCAAGTGGTGGAGAAGAACCCTGCAGTGCGGAAGCAACTGAGCAATTTCGTGTGCGTTCGCGTGGTCTATGCGAATGGCTTGGACCTATCGAAGTTTCAGTTTGATTACGACCAATCTTGGGCGGCGTTTTTCATGAATGCAGATGGGACAATTTACGGGCGGTACGGAACTCGGTCACATCAGCGAGACTCGGCAGATGATGTTTCGCTGGATGGTTTTCTCGACTCGATGCAACGCGTGTTAGAGTTGCACCAACGCTATCCACAGATCAAATCGTCCTTGGCGGCGAAGACGGGAGCGCAAGTCGAAGTGGCCCATCCTGAAGATTTTGCTAGTCTGAAAGAACGCTACACGTCATCGCTCAACTATGGACCGGAGGTGGCTCGCAGTTGCATCCACTGTCATCAGGTTGGCGAAGCGTGGCGTGATTACTATCGGCTGACCAAGAAGTCGCTACCGACGGAGATTTTATTTCCCTATCCACATCCCAAGATCTTGGGACTGGTGATGGATCCCGCCAAAGCGGTCACGGTCAAAAGTGTCACAGACCAGTCGCTGGCACAACAAGCGGGTTTTCAGGCGGGTGACAAACTGCTCAGTATGCAAGGACAACCTCTGATCTCGATAGCGGACATGCAGTGGGTCATGCACCAACATGCCAGCCCACAACCGCTGACATTTCAGATCATGCGAGCTGGCGCGGAGAAGGAATTGCAAGTGGTGCTGCCGGAAAATTGGAAAGAGTTGGGGGACATCTCCTGGCGTTCGTCCACTTGGTCGCTGAGACGCATGGCGACTGGCGGCTTGGTATTGGAGGCGGTGACTGAGGCGAAGCTTAAAGAATTGGGGATTAGCGACGCATCCGTGGGGTTGGTTGTCAAACACGTAGGCCAATTTAACGCACACGCGGCCGCCAAACGCGCTGGTTTCAAACAGGGTGATGTGCTGCTCAGCGTGGATGGCAAGAGCGCGCGAATTTCGGAGAGCGATTTGATAGTTAGTCTGCTGCGTTCCAAGCAGCCTGGCGACCAAGTGCCTGTGAAACTTATGCGTGACGGCAAAGAGTTGAAACTCGATCTGCCGATTCAAGACTAAGTATGGGAACTGAGGAATAAAACGAATGCAGCTCGATTGGGATCCCGAAATTGATACCCCCGCAACGATCGCCATCATCGGCGGTGGTCCGGTGGGAGTAGAGGCCGCCTTATATGCGAGATTTTTGGGCTATTACGTCATGCTGTTTGAT
>JBBQRC010000168.1:0-8833 GCA_038215215.1 Pirellulales bacterium | reverse complement strand
AGCACGACAACTTGGCTCGTTTTCCCTGCCACGACCAACAGTTTTCCATCAGGCGACAAAGCGATCGCTTGAGGGCGCATCCCAGCCAATTCCACTTGGCGTCCGAGAGGCGTTAGGAGTTGGTTGACAGGGGTCACGATCACATCTTCACGCCATCGTCCGACCTGGAACTGCAAAATATCCGGCGTCGCCGCGGGTTCAGATCGGCGGCTATCTTGCGCGACGAGAGAGGTCGCAATCATGAACGGCGCAAGGAAGAAGCGAGAGGGTTTCATGGCGAGTTATGTTCCGGCTGCGTGGGATCGTCGGGCGTCAAATGTAAAACATGGCCGCCGCCTCGTCGGAGGTAGCGCGATCGAGCAAGTCACGCAAGGTGAGTTGCTTGAGCTGTTCGCGCTGTTGCTCCGCTTGTTCTGACCAGACTGATAACATAACACGATTTAAACTGGATGCTTCCGCGGGAGGTAGCGGATTGCACTGCGTGCCGCACACGGCATCCACGATTTCTGCCAAAGTAATTAGCTCTGGCGGTCGCTGTAATTTGAAGCCACCATTGGCTCCACGTGTGCTGATGATCAAGTTGGCGGAACGAAGCTGTTGCAAGATCTGCACTAGAAACTGGTTTGGCACGTTATGCTCAACCGCTATTGCCCGAGCCGATACAAGCTCCGCAAGCTGATATTTCTCCGCCAAGACCAGCATCGCGATCGTAGCATAGTGGGCTTTGGCAGGAATTTGCATGCGTCAAAACAATAGCAGGAAGGGCTGAAGAACACGGACTTCTCGGAAGCTAATCTCTCACCGTGCGCGAATGGCCTGGCGTAACTACCCTGCGACTACTCTGCGGTATGCAGACCACACTCGGTTTTCGCAAAGCCACTCCAGCGGCCCGCACGCTCGTCTTCTCCCGGCATGATGTTGCGTGTGCAAGGTTTGCAGCCGATGCTGGTGAAGCCGACGTCGTGCAACGGGTTGTAGGGAATTTCTTCTTGCGTGATCAGTCCCCACACCTGTTTCTTTGTCCAGTTCGCCAGGGGACTCACTTTCACTAATCCAAATTTTTTGTCCCAGGCAACAATCGCGGCTTTGGCTCGGTCTGGACTCTGGTCGCGTCGGATGGCACTCGCCCAGGCATCAAAGCCCGCGGCAGCTTCGTGCAAAACGGTGATCTTGCGATCAAAGCAGCAACGATTCGGCTCGCTGGCGTAGACTGGACCACCATTGGCTGCTTCATACTCCGCCACACTCAAGCGTGGACGCTTGAGCTCTACTTCGATGCCATATTTCAGTTTGACTCGCTCCCGCAATTCGAGCGTTTCGTCAAATTGGTACCCCGTGTCCAGATTGAAAACATGTGTCGTGGGGGCAATTTCCGCTAACATGTGCAGGATGCACATCCCCTCGGGCCCAAACGCAGTTGCCATCGTGAATTTGGGTGCAAAGCGGGCAATCGCCCACTTCAGAATCTCCTGCGGCGTGGCCGTTTCCAATCTCGCGGAGGCCTCAGCCATCTCAGCCAACAGTTCGACAGAGGGCTGACGCACGACCTGAGCCGGCGGGTCCGCCACCTCGAGCTCGTCGGGACGCAATACCCGCAATTGTGGCACTGCGTGCTGGTGGGTCGGTAGCTGATTGGGAATTGCCATGTCACTCGCCTCTGGTCCGTCGTTCTGCAACAATTCGCCGCAGTTATTAATATATTACTAATATGACCCGCTTAGTCAAGTATGAGCCCGATTCGTTGAACTTATCGTCCGATTTGACGTGAATGCTTGAAGAATTAGCCTAGCGTATGGCCCCGACGAGGAACACGCCAGAAATGGTTACTACCGTTGGCAGATCAGCCGCAGCATCGCTCGTTCGATCCCCTTTCGAGTTTTGGGGACTTTGATAGGCTGTTCCGGGGTGGGGTGGGCGTATTTTCGAGTAGAAATGGACTTGGCACAGAAAGCAAATCGATGGCGAATCCGAGAGTGCTCATGTTACGCGCCCCGGGAACTAATTGCGACGTGGAAACCGCCTTCGCGTTTGAATCGGTCGGTGCCCAGGTGGCCAGCATTCACGTCAATCAGTTGATCGAGAACCCAAGTCTGGGCGCTGATTATCAAATCTTATGCTTGCCGGGTGGCTTTAGTTATGGCGACGACATCGCGGCGGGGCGCATCCTGGCTCAGCGTCTGCGAGTTCATTTAGTGGACCTGGTAGAGCTATTTCGGGGGAAAGACCATCTTGTCTTGGGCATTTGCAATGGTTTTCAGGTGATGATGCGGCTGGGTATTTTCTTCCCTGGTGACGAGGAAACGCCCCCAGCCACGTTAACATTAAACAACCACGCTCGTTTTGAAGACCGTTGGGTGCACCTCCGCAACATTGGCTCGAACAGTATTTTTCTTACTGGAATTGACACGATGTTTTTGCCCATGGCGCACGCGGAAGGCCGTTTTGTAACCCGCGATAGCAATGCGGCCACACGGCTGTTGCGCGGCGGGCAACTCGGCTTGCGCTACTGCCAAGCGACAGGCTACACTTCCGATGAACGCCTGGCGTTTCCCGAAAATCCAAACGGCGCGGAATTTAACGTGGCTGGCATTTCCGACCCAAGCGGGCGCATCTTCGGCTTGATGCCCCATCCTGAACGCCATTTTGATCCGACTCATCATCCTTTCTGGACCCGTCGCGAAACTCAGCCAGAGCACGGTGAAGGTCGCAAGATCTTCCAGAATGCTGTCAACTTTTTTGCTTGATGGTGTGTCACCTTGGGATCTCTGCTGTTTGGGCCAGGATGCTCGGCGTGCTACAGTTCATCGCCCAAGCCACCAAAAGTGGTTAGAATGAGTTTCAGAATTCTCGCGGTGCTGATAGGCGAGTAACGACGGACCGGTTGAGCCGTGGTTGAATTAGTTGGAGGCCCGCACGGGACGCACGACATGATTTTTCGAAGTATTTCGCTAGTTCTGCTCTTGATCCTCTCGGTGGTCCCCACCTGCTGGGCGAACGACGGTGAAGGGCGGGTGGCCAGCGTCCAAACTGGCGAGAGCCAGGTTCCACAGGACGTACTGCTCGCTCAACAGCAGCGGATTGAGGCCATGCGGAAGGCGGCTACGGCTACCGTCGCAATCTTCGGCTTAGAAGGTGGCGGCGGTGGCAGCGGCGTGTTGATTAGCCCCGATGGCTACGCGCTGACCAATTACCATGTCTCCAGTGCGTGCGGCGACCACATGCGCTGTGGACTCAACGATGGACGCGTCTACGATGCCGTCATTGTCGGCGTTGATGCAACGGGGGACGTATCGCTCATCAAGCTGCTGGGGCGCGACGACTTCCCCAGTGCACCGCTGGCAGACAGTGACTCAGTGCGTGTCGGTCAGTGGGTCTTTGCGGCCGGCAATCCGTTTGTGCTGGCGACAAACCTGCAACCCACCGTAACGCTGGGCATTGTCAGTGGCGTCAAGCGTTACCAGTATCCCTCCGGAACTCTGTTGGAATATGCCGATTGCATTCAAACAGATGCTGCTATCAATCCCGGGAACTCGGGTGGGCCACTGTTCAATTTTGCCAGCGAAGTCATTGGCATCAACGGCCGTTGCTCGTTTGAAAAACGGGGACGCGTGAACGTGGGTGTGGGTTATGCGATTACCGCGAATCAAATCAAGAACTTCATGGGAATGCTGCGGAGTGGTCGCTTGGTGGATCACGCTACGCTGGGCGCTACGGTGTCCACCGACGACTCGGGCAAAGTCCTCGTCAGCAACATTCTCAGTAGTAGCGACGCGTACCGACGCGGCCTGCGTTACGGCGATGAAATCGAAAGCTTGGCGGATCGTCCCGTCACCACCACAAATGATTTCAAGAACATTCTGGGGACGCTACCCAAAGACTGGCGAGTTCCGTTGACGTACCGCCGCAGTGGCAAAACGCAGACAACGCTCGTCCGGTTAGCTGGTGTGCACACCGAAAAGCAGTTGATCGATTTGGTCGACGCCGAGCTGGGTAAAAACGCACCTGATCCGCGCGGACCTCAGAAGAAACCGGCAGAAGGCAAACCCGGTGAAGGGGAAGAGGCACCCGCTCCAGACAAAGCACGGACTGAGCAGGCAGGTGGAGCTGCAAAGCGGCCGTTGGAAGAAGGTGAGTCCGACGAACAACTTGTCAAATCCATGTTGTCCAGTCGCCCGGGTTTCGCCAATTACTACTTTAACGAGCTGAATCGAGATAATCTGTGGCGCCGGGTCGAAGACATGGGAGATTTTCCCAAGCTGGAGCCACGCTGGTTGCTGACCGGCAAGCTGGCAGGCGAGAGCACGGTGATCCAAATCGAATTCGATTCCAAGAGCGGCAGTGTCAAGCTGGGTTCGCGGTCGGTGGAGGTCACTTTTGCCGACGCCATGTCGGATACCATCTCCAAGCGGCGCGAGGGGGGACTGCTGGTTGCTCTGCGGGCTTGGCAACAGTTATTGCGTGTAGGGCCGAAACAAATTGGAGAAACCATTTATCTCGGTACGGCCCCCATTTACCAGTCCGCCAATATGACCCTGGCTGAGCAGCCGCGTATGCACGTATTACAAACCGCTTGGTACGACACCCAAGCACGCTTTTCCTTGCCGGACGAATCGGGAGAAATTCGGTGCATCGAGGTGTTTGGGGATGCAAGCGAAGATCCCGTGGAAGTTTACTTGGACGAATATCGCGAAATCGACAAGCGCCGTTGGCCTAGTCGCATTCGCTTGCAATACGGTACGGAACCCGCCCTGTTGTTTGAACTAGATTCGATTTTGTTCGCTCCAGAAACCAAAGCCTTATGATCCAGCAGCCCACTTCCGTCACATCACGCCGCTGTTGGCTGTACTGCATGCCAGTTTGGTTGGTGCTTGCCGTGGCCTCGACCAATGCATTTGCCGCGGATACCGACAGCGTCAGCCTCGGTTCGACCAATAGCGTGGCAGTGACCGCCGAATTGAAGACCGTAAAGCTGTACGGTGCGGGTGGCGTCGCGGGACTGGACGCGTATCAAAGTGGTTTTTTTGTGTCAGAAAAGGGTTACATCTTGACGGTCTGGAGTACCGTCCTGGATGTTGAAAATGTCATCGCCGTGACCAGCGACGGCGGCCGCATGGAAGCCAAAGTGTTGGGGATCGACCCAAATTTGGAAATCGCCGTACTCGCCACCGACAAGCCCGCGACGCATCACTTCGACTTATCCGAGGCGGCCGCTTCGCAGACCGGCGATCGCGTGCTGGCATTCAGCAACCTGTATGGAATCGCCACAGGGCAAGAGATGTCGAGTATTCAAAAAGGTGTGGTCATGGCGACGACACAACTCGACGCACGGCGAGGCACTTTTAAGTCGGTTTATCAAGGTCCCATCTACGTGATTGACGCCATGACCAATAACCCCGGTGCCGCGGGTGGTGCCCTAACCAACATCCAAGGGCAACTGATTGGCATGTTAGGCAAAGAGCTCAGGGATGCGCGGGCCAACACGTGGCTCAACTATGCCATCCCGATTGAGCAGCTCAAGACTTCGGTCGAGCGGATCATTAGCGGAAAGTCAATTTTAAGAAGTGCTGCGTCCCGCAAAGTGGCTGACCGACCACTGAGCTTGAATGATCTGGGGATTGTCTTGATCCCCGATGTACTTGCCAAAACGCCAGCTTATATTGATCTGTTGCAACCTAACTCACCCGCCAGCGCGGCTCAACTAGCCAATGATGACCTCATCCTGTTTATTAATTCGGTACGCATTACCAGTCAGTCTGGACTGCGGGCAGAACTAAAGTACATCGATCAAGCGGATGCTGTAACGTTATTGATTCAGCGTGGAAATGTGCTGCGCGAAGTGATTCTTAATCGACCTTGATTCGCTTCCCCTAATCCGCTGAATCTATGAAGCCCATCACCCTGTTCGCCCGCCAACCGTGGCTGTCGCTTTGCATCGTCTGCTTGATCACCAGCCTGGCCGTCATCGGTTATTACGATCCGCACCTGATCATTCCCCGCCCCAGTAATGAAGCAGTGGATGAAGCCAGCAGCCAAGACACATCGGAACGTCGACCCAGTCCTAGCGTTTCGCCAGTCCGCTTGTTCAGCAGCGAAGTGGTCCTCGTGGCGACGTCAAGCGATTTCTTTAGTGCGGACGGAGTCCAGGCGCTGCGCAGTGTGGTAGCAGAACTTGAGAAGCTGCCGCAAGTGACTGATGTGATGTGGTTCGATCGCGCTCCGCCACTCAATATCTTTGGACTCCGTGAACCTGCTTTGCCGGATCACCGCGCATCGGCTAAACGATTTGAAGACGCGCGAACCAAAGCCCTAGCCAATCCGATGATTGCCGGTCAGTTGCTGTCTGCAGATGGCCAAACTGCCCTGCTCCTCATCTCGCTCGACTGGTTCTATATTCGCAGCGATGCGGATTGCACAACTCGCTTGAACGAAGTGGCGACGCAGGCGGCTGCAAAATTCCCGGCTGCGAAGATCAAGTTTGCTGTCACCGGCGCACTCCCCATGCGCGTACGGATGAATGCCAACACGCTTGAAAAAGATCGCAATTTTCAGTGGATTGCGTACGGAGTCGTCCTCACGATGGCCATCATATTATTTCGTGGTCCAGCGGCCGTATTCATTACTGCAGTGGCACCGGCACTTGGCATTTTCTGGACGCTCGGTTGCCTGCGTTATTTCAAAATCGAAGAGAATCCCTTTAATACTGTAGTAGTCCCGGTGCTGTTAAGTATGGTGGGCTTTACCGACGGCGTGCACATGATGTCGCAAATCCGCAAGCACTGTGCCGAAGGGATGAGCGGACGTGCCTCTGCGATTCTGACACTGGACGAGGTAGGGACCGCTTGTTTCCTGACCTCTTTAACGACCGCCGTTGGTTTTGGATCGCTGGCGTTTGCGCATCATCAGATTGTCCGCGAGTTCGGTTGGGTCTGCGTGCTGGGAGTCAGTCTGACTTTCATCTCGGTGGTGAGTGTTATCCCCCTGTTGTGCATGACTTGGTTGGGCCGCACCGTCCATCAAGGACACTCCACTGGAGCGATCGAAAAGAATTTGGGCAAGATTGCCACGGTCGTCGATTTTGTTCTGCAGCGACCGCGCCGCATGGCCGCGCTGGGGATCGCTTCCACAATTCTCTTTGCGGGCTTTACATTGGCCCTGCGTCCGGACGAACGCTTGTTAACTGCGTTGCCGGAGAATAGCGAAGAGATCGAAGCCCTGCGGCACATGGATAAAGTCTTCGGGGGCTTGGAAACAGCCAATGTTCGTGTCCGCTGGAATGCGACGGTACCTGATGGCGCGCGCGAGATCATTGCGGTCAGTGACGAAATCGAGACCTCGCTCAAACGAGAGTCGCTGCTCGGCTCTCCGCTCGGTGTGGCAGCTCTGATTAATGCGTTGCCGGGAACCGGCTCGGCAGCAGATAAGGCCTCCATGGTCGATTTGCTTCCACCACCTCTCAAACGTGCGTTTCTGAATCCTGAGGAGCGCAGCATGAATATCGTTTTTCGTTTGCAGGATATCGGAATTGCCCGATATGGCGACGTTTTCGCGCGCATTACGGAACAACTCAGCGACGTTGAGCAGCGGCATAGCGGCTTTACCGCAACCCTCGAAGGAAGTGCGGTCGGTAGGTGGAAAAATCTCTACCGGATCGTCGTGGATCTGACATCCAGTCTGAGTACCGCTGCGGTGATCATTTTCGCGTGTTTGGCGGTCGCCTATCGCTCTCTGAGATTGGGCCTAATTGCCATCGTCCCCAACCTCTTTCCGTTGGTGATTACCGGGGCGGGAATGTATTTTTTGTCGCGACCATTAGAAATTATCAGCGTCTTGGCTTTTACCGTTTGTTTGGGTATCGCCGTTGATGATACTATTCACTTTATGACCCGCTACCTCGAAGAATTGCAGCACAGCGACAGCCAAGATGAAGCGATTCGTCGTGCCTTCGTGGGAGTGGGTTCGGCCATGATTATGACCACCATTGTGCTCATCTGTGGCTTTGCAACCGTCTTTTGGAGTGACACTCGCGAGCACCACATCTTTGCCAGTATGGGTTCGGCCACCATCGCCGCCGCTCTACTGGCGGATATTGCTTTCCTACCCGCCCTGCTGAAAGTCTTCGACTCACAGCGTCGTCCCAAACCTAAAGCGGTCAGCCCTTCCGAACCGCCGTCTGCGGAGATTTCTCAACATGTACCTTAATCGACTATGGCATTTTGCACTGTCGACCGCCTGGCTGAATCTGGCGGTCTGCTTGTTCCTACAAACCGCCACAGCTCAAACCCTTGAACTGGAATTGCAATCGCAACCACTGGCGAAACTAGTCACGCAAGCGAAGCAGCAAGGGGACGCGACACGTGGCGCAATCGTTTTTTTTCAACAATCAATGCTGTGCACAAAATGTCATGTGGTGAATGGCCAGCCTGCTAACGGTTTGGGGCCTGATTTGGCGGCCACTGAGCAGCCGCTGGAGGATGCAGGGATCGTTGAAGCATTGTTGTATCCCTCGAAGTCAATTCGTAAAGGTTTTGAAACTGCCAGTATCGTGACGGCGGACGCCGTCGTGCACACGGGGCTGCTGGTTGCACGTAACGAGAAACAGACCTCTTTGCGGGACGCCAACGGTCAATTGGTGATTGTTCCAGACGCCGAAATCGAGCGATTTTCACTTCAACCGCAATCGATCATGCCAGCCGGCCAAGTCAATCAACTGACGAGTGCACAGCAGTTCTACGACTTGGTCCGTTACCTTTTCGAGATACGTGACGGCGGCGTGTTACGCGCTGCGGAACTGCAGCCCTCCGCAGCCTTACTAACGCTCAAACTTCCGGAATAT